>DATIEN010000026.1:0-18066 GCA_035455705.1 Casimicrobiaceae bacterium
GGTCACGGGAGCGCGGTGCGGGCGTACGTGCGGCGCTCGCCGCAGCCGGGCTCGCGCTCGCCGACACGCACGTGCGCTACGGCGCGATCGCGCTCGATTCGGGCCGGAAGGCAATGCACGAGCTCCTTGCGCTGTCGCCGCGGCCCACCGCGGTCGTCGCGACGAACGATGTCTTCGCCGTCGGCGCAATGCTCGCGTGCCGCGAGGCGGGCGTGCGAATTCCCGACGACGTCTCGATCACCGGCGTCGACGACACGGATCTCGGCGCAACGCAGACGCCCGGCCTCACCAGCATCCGCACGCCGATCGTCGAGATCGGCCGCGCGGCCGCGCATCAGCTCGTCGCGCGACTCGAAGGTCGTCCCGCCGAGCTGTCGCAGCAGTTGCCGTTCGAGCTCGTGCGCCGCGGCAGCACGGCCGCCCCGCCGCGCAATGCGCGCTCGCGCCGGTAAACTACCGGCCCTGTCACACGCCTCGGGTTCCCATGCGTCTTTCGCCGCTTGCAGCCGGCGTCGCGGCCGTCGTCCTCTGCACGTCCGCCCGCGCCGAGACCGTCGTCGAGTACTACAACGCCATGCTCGACCACTACTTCATCACGCCGCTCGCCGACGAGATCGCCGCGCTCGACTCGGGCCGGATCGCGGGCTGGATGCGCACGGGTCTGACGTTCGACGCTTCCGAGATACCCGGCAACGGTTTGAGCCCCGTCTGCCGCTTCTACATTCCACCGATCCACGGCGACTCGCACTTCCTGTCGGCGGCGCCGGCCGAATGCGCCGCGGTGCTCGCGAAGATCGGCACCGACCCGAACTTCAGCGGCTACATCGAGGAAACGCCGGCCGAGTTCTACATCGCGCTGCCCGACACGACGACGGGTACGTGCCCGGCGGGAACCACGCCCGTGTATCGGCTCTGGAACGGGCGTGCCGACTCGAACCACCGCTACACGGCGAACGTCGCGATACGCGATGCGATGATCGCGCGCGGCTACGTTCCCGAAGGCTACGGGCCCGAAGGTGTCGGCATGTGCACCACGCACGCGTCGCTCGCCAGCGTGCAGCAGGTACGCGTCACCGCGCGATCGCCATTCCCCGACGGCTGCGACGCCGCCCCCTCCCCGCCGGACGCGGTGTCGTATCCGGGCGCCGAGGTCGAGCCGCAGGTCGCGATCGATCCGCGCGACCCGTCGCACCTGATCGGCGTGTGGCAACAGGACCGGTGGTCGGATGGCGGCGCGCGCGGCCTTCGCACCGGATACTCGTTCGACGCCGGATTGACGTGGACGGTGACGCAGGCCGCCTTCACGCATTGCACCGGCGGCAATGCCGGCAACGGCGGCGATTATCCGCGCGCGAGCGATCCCTGGGTGACGATCGGCCCCGACGGCATCGCGTACCAGGTGGCGATCGCTTTCATCGGCGACACGCTCGCGCCCGGTTCGTCGAGCGCCGTGCTCGCGAGCCGCTCCACGGACGGCGGCCGCACGTGGAGCGCGCCATCGGCACTGATCCGCGACGCCAGCACGTTCTTCAACGACAAGGAATCGGTCACCGCCGATCCGACGCTCGCCGGCACCGCGTACGTGACGTGGGACCGGCTTACTTTGAACGGCTCGGGCCCGTCGTACTTCTCGCGCACGACCGACGGCGGCACGACATGGGAGGCCGCGCGGCCGATCTACGATCCGCGCAACAACAACCAGACGCTCAACAACCAGATCGTCGTCTTGCCGGCCGCGGGCGGAGGCGCAACGCTCTTCGATTTCTTCACCGAGTTCGACGTCGGGCAGAGCAATTTCGTCGCGCATCAACTCGCGTTCGTGCGCTCGCCCGACCGCGGCGAGACGTGGAGCGGACCCGTCGTGGTCTCCGACGTGCGCGCGGTCGGCACGTACGATCCGCAGCACCCGAAACGCCAGCTTCGCGACGGCGCGAACCTCGGCTCGTTCGCGAGCGGCCCCGGCGGCGTTCTCGTCGCGGCATGGCAGGACGCGCGCTTCTCCGGCGGCGTCCGCGACGGCATCGCGTTGTCGCGCTCGACCGACGGCGGTTCGACGTGGAGTGCGCCGGTGCAGGTGAATCGCGTGCCCGGCGTGCAGGCGCTGCTGCCTGCCGTATCGGTCGCACCGGACGGCACCATCGGCGTTCTCTATTACGACATGCGCAACGACACCGCCGACCCGGGGACGCTGCTCGTCGACGCGTGGCTGATCACGTCGACGGACGGGACGACGTGGAACGAGCGCCACGTCGCGGGTCCGTTCGACTTCAACCGTGCGCCGGTCGCCGAGGGCGGACTCTTCATCGGCGATTACCAGGCGCTGGCAAGCGCCGGCGGCGGATTCGCGGCGTTCTTCGTGCAGACGACCAACGCGCAAGGCGATGCGACCGACGTGTTCGCATCGCTCTATCCGATCGGCGTGCCGGCCGTCAAGGCGCAGTACCGCGCACGCGAGGCGGCTGCGTTCCCGATGACGCCCGAGTGGCAGGCGAAGATCGCGGCAAGCGCGCAGAGGACGCTGCGCCAGCGTTTCAACGGCGCGGCCGCCATGCGGTTACGCGTGTTGCCGCCGTGATCGTTCGATGACCGCGCGGCGGCCGCGCGCACGGCCGGCGCCGTCCGATGGCGACGAAGCGCCGCCGAAGGGCTCGCTGGACGACTGCCGCCGATGCGAGCTTTGGAAGCACGCGACGCAGGGCGTTCCCGGCGAAGGACCGCCGCGTGCCGGTCTGATGCTCGTCGGCGAGCAGCCCGGCGACGAGGAGGACGTCGAGGGCCGGCCGTTCGTGGGCCCCTCCGGCCGGCTCCTGCGCACGCTGCTCGACGAAGCGGGCGCGCCCGCGGAGCGCGTGTTCCTCACCAACGCGGTGAAGCACTTCTATTTCACGTTGCGCGGCAAGCGGCGCATCCACAAGACGCCGATGCAGCGGCACGTTGCCGCTTGCCACGTGTGGCTCGAGGAGGAGTTGGCGCGCGAACGGCCGACCGTCATCGTGACGCTTGGCGCGACCGCGCTCGCCGCCGTGTACGGACGCAAGATCACGATTACCGAGGCGCGTGCGCACACGATCGCCGATCCTGGCGGCACGCCGATCGTCGCGACGTATCACCCGTCGGCGATCCTGCGCGCACCCGATCGCGAGGCGCGCGAGAAGCTTCGCGCGACGCTGCTCGCGGACCTGCGCCGAGCGGTCCGGATGACGCGGAGCAGCCGCTAGCTAGAGCGCGAGCGCGACCTGCGTGCCCTGCTCGATCGCCCGCTTCGCGTCGAGCTCGCGCGCGACGTCGGCACCGCCGATCAGCGTGAAGGCGATGCGCGCGGCGGCGAGCGCTTCCGCGAGCTCGCGCCGCGGCTCCTGCCCGGCGCAGACGACGATCGTATGGACGGCCAGCACCTGCTGCACGCCGTCGATGCGCAGGTGCAACCCGCGATCGTCGATGCGCTCGTAGGCGACGCCGCCCAGCATCGTCACGCCGCGGCGGCGCAGCAGCGTCCGCCGGATCCAGCCGGTCGTCTTCGCGAGATCCTCGCCCACCTTCGTCGTCTTCCGCTGCAGCAGCCAGACGCGGCGGGGTGCGCGCGGCGCGCGCGGCGCGCGGACCCCGCCGGGTGCCGCGAGCGCCGCATCGATTCCCCACTCGTCGCGAAACGCGTCGAGCGGATGCGCATCGTCGCCGCGCGAATGCGTGAGGAGCTCCGCGACGTCGAACCCGATGCCGCCCGCGCCGATGATCGCGACGCTCGCGCCGGCGCTACGCCGTCCCTCGACGACGTCGACGTAGCTCGCCACGCTCGGGTGCGCGAGCCCTTCGATCGCCGGCTTTCGCGGCAGCACGCCGGTGGCGAGAATCACCGCGTCGAAGCCGCGTAGATCGTCGACACCCGCCTCCCGACCAAGACGCCGCTCGACGCCGAGCGCCGCGAGCCGCTGCTCGAAGTAGCGCAGCGTCTCGCCGAACTCCTCCTTCCCCGGGATGCGCCGCGCGAGGTTGAACTGCCCGCCGATCGAAGACGCGGCCTCGAACAGCGTGACACGGTGCCCGCGAGCCGCCGCGGTCGTCGCGCACGCGAGTCCCGCGGGTCCCGCGCCCACCACGGCGACGCGTTTCGGCCGCGCCGCGGGACGAAGCTCGAGCTCGGTCTCCCGGCATGCGAACGGATTGACGAGGCACGTCGCCACCTTGCGCTCGAAGATGTGGTCGAGGCATGCCTGGTTGCATGCGATGCACGTGTTGATCGCATCGGCGCGATCCGCGGCGGCCTTCACGACGAAGTCGGCGTCCGCGAGGAACGGGCGCGCCATCGACACCATGTCGGCGTCGCCGCGCGCGAGGATCGCCTCGGCGTGCGCCGGATCGTTGATGCGGTTCGTCGTGATCAGCGGAATGCGCACGACGCCGCGAAGTCGCGCCGTCACCCACGTGAATGCGCCCCGCGGCACCATCGTCGCGATCGTCGGAATCCGCGCCTCGTGCCAGCCGATGCCGGTGTTGATCAGCGTCGCCCCCGCGGCCTCGATGGCCTTCGCGAGCGTCACGACCTCGTCCCACGTGCTGCCGTCCTCGACCAGGTCCAGCATCGACAACCGGTAGATGATGATGAAGTCGCGGCCGACGGCCTCGCGCGTGCGGCGAACCGTCTCGACGGCGAGGCGGATGCGGTTCTCGTAGGCGCCGCCGTAGCGGTCGTCGCGCTGGTTCGTACGCCGGGCGATGAACTGGTTGATCAGGTAGCCCTCGGAGCCCATGATCTCGACGCCGTCGTAGCCGGCCCGCTGCGCGAGCCGCGCGCAGCGGACGTACGCGGCGAGCGTGCGCTCGACGCCGAAGGCCGTAAGCGCGCGCGGCCGGAACGGCGTGATCGGCGAGCGCAAGCCGGAAGGCGCAACCGCAAACGGGTGATACGCATAGCGGCCGGCATGCAGGATCTGCATCGCAATCCGCCCGCCGGCGTCGTGCACGGCGTCGGTGATCGGCCGATGCTTCGCGACCTGCCACGCGAACGACAGTTGCGTCGCGCGCGGCTCCAGGCGTCCCGCGAAGTTGGGCGCGATGCCGCCGGTGACGATCAGCGCGGCGCCGCCGCGCGCACGCGCCGCGTAGAACGCCGCGAGCTTGGCAAAGCCGCCGGGCGACTCCTCGAGTCCCGTGTGCATCGAGCCCATCAGCACGCGATTCGCGAGCGTGGTGAAGCCCAGGTCGAGTGGCGCGAGAAGGTGCGGGTAGGCGTTTATGGGGTCCCCCACGCTCGCGGCTACGCCGCGTCGCTGCCCCCACGGGGGCGGAATTCGCGCCTCGGGACGGCCCTTCGGCGCTCATGCACGCGCGATTCTACGGGCGCTGCGCGAGCGTGCGAAACGTCACCGAGTAACGCAGCGTTTTCACCGGTGGAATGCGGTGCTGCCAGTGCCAGCGGATCTCGTCGCGCAGCACGTAGAGCGAGCGCGGCGCGAGTTCCAGTGCGATCACGGCGCTGCGGTCGTCGCGGTTGTCGTACGGCCGAAAGCGCATCCGGCACGCGCTGCGAAGCGAGACGCCGACGACGGTCCCGTAGGCGGGCCGGTCCCGGTGCCAGCCGATCGGCGTTCCGGGTCGATATTCGGTGACGAGCGCATGAACGAACGCCGCGTCGTCGACGCCTGCGGCGTCGGCCGCCCTTGCCCGGAGATCGAGGAGCCACACGGGCCACGGTCCGCCGTCCTGCAGTTCGCCGATGTCCGCATAACCATCGTGGCCGAACCGGACGACGCGGCGGCGCGCCGTGTACTGCCGGAAAGGCGCTTCGCGAAACGGCAGCACGGAAAAGCGTTCGATCAGCGCCGCTTCCTCGTCGAGGGCGAGAAAATCCGGCCGGTACGCGAGTCCGCTCGGTAGCGGCGGCGCGGCGAAGAGGTCGGGCGTCGTGACGACGTTGCGCATCCTGCCCAAATGGGCGCGAAATGGACCTTCTTCAACGAGGCGGGTTCCGGGCCGCCCGAAACGGGCGGACAATGGCGCGATGCCGAACGCAATCCGTCGCGGCTGATCGATGCTCGCTCTCGTCGCCGGGCTCGTCGTCTTCCTCGGCGTGCATTCGATCGGCATCCTCGCGCCGCGCTGGCGCAACGCCCGGGTCATGCAGATGGGCGAGAGGCGCTGGAAGGGCGTGTTCTCGCTGGTGTCGATCGCGGGCTTCGTGCTGCTCGTGTGGGGCTACGGACGCTCGCCCTCGGACCCGGTCGCGCTATGGACCCCACCCGCGTGGGCGCCGCACGCGACGGCGCTGCTCGCCGTCGTCGCGTTCATCCTGGTCGTGTCGGCGTACGTGCCGGGGACCCATTTCAGGTCGGCGCTCGGGTATCCGATGACGGTGGGCGTCGGCGTCTGGGCGCTCGGCCACCTGCTGTCGAACGCGACGCCGCGCGACGTGGTCCTGTTCGGCGCATTCCTCGTATGGTCGATCGCGGTGTTCGCGACGCGAAGGCGGCGCGACCAGGCAGCGGGCGTCGCGTACGCGGCCGGTCACGTGCGCCAGGACGTCATCGCGATCGTCGCCGGCGTCGTCGGGGCGCTCGTGTTCGCGCTATTCCTGCACGCTCCGCTGATCGGCGTGCGGCCGTTCGGCTAGCGGACCGGCGCCGGGTCCGCATGCGCTCCCGTATAATGGCGATCGCCGCCGGAAGCCTCCGGCGGCTTTTGTTTGGCCTTCGCCGCCCGCACATGACGCGGGCAAACTCATGGACGACGAGAGCGCCATCGCCGATCCGCTCGCGCGCGACGGCGCGCGCCGCCGGACGTTCGCGATCATTTCCCACCCGGACGCGGGCAAGACGACGCTGACCGAAAAGCTGCTGCTCTTCGGCGGCGCCATCCAGCTCGCCGGCACCGTGAAATCGCGCAAGAGCGCGCGTCACGCGACATCCGACTGGATGGAAGTCGAGAAGCAGCGCGGCATCTCGGTGACGAGCTCGGTCATGCAGTTCGAATACGCGGACCACACGATCAACCTGCTCGACACGCCGGGCCACCAGGACTTCTCCGAGGATACCTACCGCGTGCTGACGGCGGTCGACGCGGCGGTAATGGTGATCGACGCGGCGAAGGGCGTCGAGGCGCAGACGATCAAGCTGCTCGACGTGTGCCGGCTCCGCGCGACGCCGATCATCACGTTCGTGAACAAGCTCGACCGCGAGGTGCGCGAGCCGCTCGCGCTGCTCGAGGAGATCGAATCGGTGCTCGCGATCGACTGCGCGCCGATCACGTGGCCGCTCGGGATGGGCAAGCGCTTCCGCGGCGTGTTCGACCTTCGCCACGACCGGCTGCTGCGCTTCACGCCCGGCGAGGAGCGCTTGTCGAACGACACCGAGCTGATCGAGGGACTCGACAACCCGCGGCTCGACGCGCTCTTTCCCGACGAGACGGCTGCGCTTCGCGCGGACGTCGAGCTGATCCGCACCGCGAGCCATCCGTTCGACCTCGCGCGCTTCCTCGAAGGCCGCCAGACGCCGGTCTTCTTCGGCTCGGCGATCAACAACTTCGGCGTGCAGGAGGTCCTGCAGGCGCTCGTCGGCTGGGCGCCGGCGCCGCTGCCGCGCGATGCGACGACGCGCACGGTCCAGCCGGCGGAGAAGCCGTTCAGCGGCTTCGTTTTCAAGATCCAGGCGAACATGGATCCGCGGCATCGCGACCGCATCGCCTTCTTTCGCGTCTGCTCCGGACGCTACCAGCCGGCGATGAAGGTGCGACACCTGCGGGTGGGTCGCGAGATCAAGCTGGCCAATGCGCTGACGTTCATGGCGAACGAGCGCGTGTCGAGCGAAGACGCCGTTGCCGGCGACATCATCGGCATCCACAACCACGGCCAGCTGCAGATCGGCGACACGCTGTCCGAAGGCGAGGCGCTCGTGTTTCGCGGCATTCCGTACTTCGCCCCCGAGCTCTTTCGCGTCGCGCGGCCGCGCGACCCGTTCAAGGCGAAACCGCTCGCCAAGGGCTTGCAGGAGCTCGGCGAGGAAGGGGCGATCCAGGTCTTCACGTCCGCGCACACGAACAACGTGCTTCTCGGTGCCGTGGGCCCGCTGCAGTTCGAGATCGTCGCGCATCGGCTCGCGACCGAATACAACGTCGACGCGATCTACGAGAACGCGAATGTCGCGACGGCGCGCTGGCTCACGTTCCCCGATGCGGCGACGCGCCGCGACTTCGAGCGCGAGCAGGGCGGCGCGCTCGCGACCGACGTCGACGGCAATCCGGTCTTCCTCGCGACGAACAAGTACAACCTGCAGGTGACGATGGAGCGCTGGCCGAAGGTCGGCTTCCGCGCGACGCGCGAGCACGGCGAGCGGCTCGCGCATGCCCGACAATGAAGCGACCCGCCGTCGCCAGCGCACGACGGAACAGAGGTAAACGCGGCCGTTGCGACATCGAACCATCCGCAGCGGCATTAGTCGAACGCCGTTGGTCCGCCGTCCCCGGCGTGCCGCACTTCGGAGAGCTGCAATGGAACGCGTCGAAACGCTGACCCCCGAATCCGACTTCTCGCAACGCGACGATCCGCGCCGCCAGAAGCGCCGCAATCTCGCATGGCCGATCGTGGCGATCATCGCGATCGTCCTGGTCATCGCGGCGGTGGTGCTCGCATGGCGCGCGCTGCACGCGCCCGAGCCGCCTGTCGCGACGCCGTCTCCGCCGCCGCAGGCCGCCGCACCCGCGGCACCCGCGACGCCGGAAAGCACCGCCCCTCAATACCCGATCGAGGCGGCCGAAGCGACGCAACCCCCGGCCGAGCAGGCGCTACCCGCGGTCGCCGACAGCGATTCGCTGATGCAGGACGCGCTCGCATCGCTCTTCACCGGCGTGCCGCTCGACCGCGTGTTCCATCTGCAGGAGATCGTGCCGCGGTTCGTCGCGACGATCGACAACCTGCCGCGCCAGACGGTCGCCCAATCGAAGATGTCGGTGATGCCCGTCGAGGGCGGGCTGCAGACGACGCAGGCCGACGGCAAGATTCTGCTTCGGGCCGACAACGCGGAGCGCTACGCGACGTACATGCGCCTGCTCGAACAGGCCGACACGCCGAAGCTCGTGCAGACGTACGTGCGCTATTACCCGCTGTTTCAGAAGGCGTACCAGGACCTGGGCTACCCGAACGGCTATTTCAACGACCGGCTGATCCAGGTGATCGATCACCTGCTCGCCGCGCCCGACGTTCCGGCCCCCGTGGCGCTCGCGCAGCCGAAGGTGCTCTACGAGTTCGCGGATCCTGCGCTCGAGCAGCTGTCGGCCGGGCAGAAGATCATGATCCGCATGGGGCCCGTCGACGAGTCGCGCGTCAAGGCGAAGCTCAGGGACATCCGCCGCGCGCTCACGGCCCGCAAGCTCCCGCGCTGAGTCGTTCGCACGGCCGTCACGACGTGCCGCGTGCCCGCGGCGCGGGCGCGGGCGACGCGTCAGGCTCGTGCAGGCCGAACAGCGCGAAGAGCGCGTCGCGATACGCGTCGGGTGCGACGCGCATGCTGTTGTTGTGCGTCGCGCCGTCGACCAGCAGCAGCCGCTTGCGCGTGCGTGCCGCATCGTAGAGGGCCTGGCTGAAGCGCGCCGGGATGAAGCGATCCGCGGCGCCGTGGACGAACAGCACCGGCATGCGGACCTCGCCGATCTTGCCGAGCGAATCGAACTTCTGCGACAGGATCCATTCGACGGGCAGCCAGTCGTACGACATCGCCCTTGCGACGTCGGCGAGCGTCGTGAACGACGACTCGACGACGAGCCCGCGCGCGGGCTCGTCGTCGCCCGCATGGCGGTCGAGCCAGGCGGCAAGGTCGACGGCGACGGCGCCGCCGAGCGAATGACCATAGAGGATGCGCCGTCGCGGATCGGGAACGAGCGCTGCGAATTCGCGCCACGCGGCCCGCGCATCCTCGTAGACCGATCGCTCGGAGGGCACGCCGCCCTCGCTCTTGCCAAACCCGCGATAGTCGACCGCTAGCACCGCGAAGCCGAATTCGTGCAGCTGCCGGATCCGGAACAGCTGGCCGGTCAGGTTCCAGCGCGAGCCGTGCAGATACAGCACGGCGGGCGCGGCGGCGTCGTCGGCCGGCCACCACCACGCGTGAATGCGTTGCGCAGGACCGTCCTCCGCCGCGATCGGAATGTCCATCTCGCGCACGCCCTGCGGCAATCCCGAAAACCAGCTCGCTTCGCCGGGCACGACGCGGAACGTGAGTTCGCGCTCCTTTTGCGCGAGCTCGCCGCATCCGCCGACGGCGAGCACGGCGATCGCGAGCGCGAGCGCGAAGCGGCGAACGAGACGGCGCGACAGCACGCGCTTACGGGCGCTCGAGGAACCCGCCGCTTCGACGCAGCGCCTCTGAGCCGGTCCCGGTTAGCCGTTCGACGAACGCGCGCGCCGCCGGTATCGGCGCGGCGCTCGTCGAGACCGCGGCGGCGTAGATCGTCGCGAGCTCGAACGGATGCGGCAACGTGCCGGCGAGCACGACGCCGGGCGTGTAGAGGATCTCGCTCACCTGCGTGCAACCGATCGCGCCCGGCACGCGTTCCGCGGCCAGCGCCGCCATCGCCTGGGCGCCGTTCGCGTACGTCCGCAGGCGGCCGACGGCACGCTCGGAGAGGCGCAGCGTGCGCAGCACGCCGGCGAAATGAATGCCGGCGGTCGAGCGGATCGTGTCGGGACAATATAGGGCCGAGGCGGCCGCGAGACATTCGCGAAGTGCGTCGGCATCGCGGATTTCCGGCTGCGGCTCCCCCGCCGCGACGGCGATGCCGGTCGGTACGCGTCCGAGCGCCGCGAACGGCTCGCTCACGAGCTCCTCGGCCGCCAGCGTGTCGAGCATCGCCGCCGGCAGGATGACGACGTCGCAGGCCGCGCCCGACTCGACGGCGTGCGCGATCGCGCCCGCGGAATCGAACATCGCGTCGACGCGCGTCGCGCGCTCGGATTCGAAGGGCCCCGCGTGTGCCTGCACGACGCCCTTCGCGGCGCCGGCGGAAAGGACGCGCAGCGTCCGGCTCGCCATCAGCGATCCACGCGCGCGCCGGAGATTTTCACGATCCGCGCCCACTTCACGATGTCCTCGTCGAGATATTTTCCGAACGCCGCGGGCGTCATCGTCATCGGCGTCGCGCCCTGCTTCGCCCATTCGGCCTGCGTCTGCGGGCTTTGCACGATCCTGGTGATTTCGGCATTGAGCCGCTCGACGATCGCCGGGGGCGTCTTCGCCGGCGCTACAAGCCCCAGCCAGATCGTCGCCTCGTAGCCGGGCACGCCCGCCTCGTCGAGCGTCGGAACGTTCGGCATCACGGACGAGCGCACCTTGCCGCTCGTGGCGAGCGCGCGCACCTTGCCCGCCTTGACGTGCTCGTTCATCACCGTCACCGCATCGAACATCATCTCGACCTGGCCGCCGAGCACGCCCGTGCGCGCACCGGAGCTTTCCTTGTACGGGACGTGCACGATGTCGAGGCCCGCCATCGCCTTGAAGAGCTCGCCGGCCATGTGATAAGGCGTGCCCGGACCCGACGACGCATAGTTGAGCTTGCCCGGTTCGGCCTTCGCGAGCGCGATCAGTTCCTTGAGCGTGTTCGCCTTGACCGCCGGATTCACGACGAGCACGAGGTCGGAATAATTGATCGGCGCGACCGGCGTGAAGTCGCGCATCAGCGCGAACGGCTTGTTCGGCATCAGCGACTCGTTCACCGTGTGCGTATTCGACATGAGCAGCAGCGTGTAGCCGTCGGGCGTGCTCTTCGCGACGACCTCGGTGCCGACGACCGATCCGCCACCGGGCCGGTCCTCGATCACGAATGGCTGCCCCATCGATTCCTGCAGGCGCTGCGCGAGATAGCGCGCGTAGACGTCGGCCGGGCCGCCGGCGGCGAAGGGCACCACGATCTTGACCGGACGCGAAGGATAGTCGTCGGCGGCCACGGACGAGACCGTCGCGGCCAGGACGGCCGCGAGCACGCAACGCAAAAGGCGCATCACGAATCTCCGGGGGAGGATCACCCCCGGCATGCTACCGAAAAACGGCGCCGTCAGGCTCCTCGGCGCCGGCCTCGCGCAGGAACGCGCGGCGATCCTGCGTGCCGATGTGCTCGGCGACGCGCGGGACGAACTCGTTGCAATCGTGCGCCTGTTGCGCGGGCCTACTTCGCCAGCACTTTCGCGAAAAGTTACGCGACCGGCGCGCGTCGGTCACGCTGCGTGCCGGGCCTACTATACTGCCACCCGCGCGGGTTCGCGCACTGCGCCGACCGCCCTCGATGACCGTACCGACCGAACTCGCGGTTCTGTTCGCCGACGTGAGCGGCAGCACCCGCCTCTACGAAACGCTCGGCGACGAGCGGGCGCTTGCGACGATCGGCCGCTGCCTCGCGCTGATGCGCGAGGCGTCGGAGATGCATGCGGGGCGCGTCGTGAAGACGATCGGCGACGAGGTCATGGCGGTGTTCCCGCTCGCCGACCAGGCGGCGCAGGCGGCGGTGGCGATGCATGCGCGCCTCGCCACGGAGACCTTCGACGCGCGCCTCGCGCTTCGCATCGGCTTCCACTTCGGGGCGGCGATCGAATCCGATGGCGACGTTTACGGCGACTCGGTCAACGTCGCGGCGCGCCTCGCCGGCATCGCGCACGCGTCGCAGGTGATCACGTCGGGCGGTACCGCGGCGATGCTCTCGCCGTGGCTTCGCGCGCGAACGCGGGCCCTCGCGGCGCTGACGGTGAAAGGCAAGGCGCACGACCTCGACGTCTGGGAGCTCCTGTGGGAGGACTCTTCCGACGACCTGACGACGCTCGCGACGCGCGTCAGCGTCCTGCGTGCGCGGGTGCGACTGCGCCACGGCGAGCGCGAGATCGTTCTCGACGAGCGCGGGCCGACCCTCGCACTCGGCCGCGACGCGCAGAACGACGTCGTGATCGCCGACCGGATGGCGTCGCGGCTGCATGCGCACATCGAGCGCCGCCGCGATCATTTCGTGCTCGTCGACCACAGCTCCAACGGGACGTTCGTGACACCGGAAGGCGAGGCCGAGATCGCGCTGCGGCGCGAGGAGCTCGTGTTGCGCGGCCGCGGGCGGATCTGCTTCGGCCATGCGCACGCCGCCGATCGCCGCGAGACGGTCGAGTTCGACTGCGGCGTCTGAAACGGTGATGCCGCGCTAGGCGGTCAGCGCGCGGCGCATCGACGCGGAGAGCGTCTGCCGCGAGCGGTCGTAGTCGGCCCACGGATCGGCCGGGCGATCGGCGACGGCGCGCGCCGCGTTGTCGATGTTGAAGCGCTCGGCGCGAACGTCGGACTCGAGGTCGCTCCAGCCGATCGGCATCGACACCGGCAGCCCCGGTCGTGCCCGCAGCGAATAGGCGGCGACGAGCGTCGCGCCCTCGGCGTTGCGCAGAGAGTCCACGTAGACGCGTTGCACGCGGTGATCGTTGCCCGCGCGCGCGGTAAAAAGCTTCGGTACCCTGCGTGCGAGTGCCTCGGCGATCGCGCGCGCGAACTCGCGCGCCTCGGGCCACGAATGCCGCCGCGTGATCGGCAGCACGAAGTGCAGGCCATTGCCGCCGGTCGTCTTGACGAACGCATTGAGCTCGAGCCGCTCGAGGAAGTCGCGGACATGCACGGCGGCCTCGCGCATCGTCGCCCACGGCAGCTCGACGTCGGGGTCGAGGTCGAGCGTGATGCGGTCGGGGCGCTCGAGGCGCGGGAAGCTCGCACCCCAGGTGTGGAACTCGTAAGCGCCGTTCTGAACCGTGCGCACGACGTCGGCGACGTCCGCAAGGCGCAGGAACGGCGGCGAATCGTCGTGCGCGTCATGCGCGCGCGCCGCGTGCTTCCGGAAGAAGCGTTCGTCGAAGCGGCCGTCGTTGCACTTCACGACCGCGATCGGGCGCGGCGCGAGCTGCGGCAGAAGCCAGCGCCCGAGCGCCTCGTGGTAGCGCACGACGTCGAGCTTCGTATGGCCCGGCGCGGCTGCGACCGGGCGCTCGGCGTTGCTGATGGCGACGCCGGCCACGTGCGGCGGCATCGGGGAAAGACGGGACGACCCGGCGCGCGGCACTCGCATCGTCGACCTGCCTCGCTAGCAAGACGTTTCCATGGTGGGCAGTGGCGCGGCGCAAGCGTCGTACCATGGTGGGACACAGCCTCGATTCAGTCACTTGGGAGGACCCGATCGGTAAGGCTCGCGCAAGCTTTACCGGGGCGCGCTGCACAATTTTCCGCTGCGACAGCGGACGTCGTTCGGTCGCGGAACCCGCACGTTCTTCGACGTAAAGCGGCGCCTTGCTGGCCGCGGACCGATTCCGATACGCTTTCGCTCATCGACCGAAGGGAAAGGACATCGATCATGGCCACCGATCCGGGCATGCGCGTCGCGGATGCCGCGATGGACGCAACGTCGCTGTATCGCGAGGAGATCTACACCGATCGCAAGATCGGCACGCTGCGCGTGCTGCTGCCCGTCAACACCGACGGCACGCCCGACGCGCGGCGCCGCACCGTCTACCAGGGCGAGGCGCAGTTGATGACGAACGTCGGTCCGCTGCCGATCAGCTTCGACATCGACGCGACGAGCCTCGCCGACGCGGTTTCGAAATACGCCGAAGCGACGAAGGTGGGCGTCGAGCGCGCCATGCGCGAGCTGCAGGAGATGCGCCGCCAGGCATCCTCGTCGATCGTGCTGCCGCCCGCCGGCGCGACGCTCGCGCCCGGCGGCGGATTGGGCGGCGGCGGCAAGATCCAGCTACCCTGACGGCCACGCTTCACCGCGACCGCTTCTGCGGCGGCGTGGCCTTCGCGACGGTCCTCACCGCGCCGGTCGCATCCACGTGCCAGGGGGGCTCGTGCGTGAAGCGCTCGACCAGAAAGTCGACGAACGCACGGACTTTCACCGACAGGTGCCTGCGGCTCGGATACGTGGCGCTGATCGCGATTGGCGGCGACGTGTAACCGGCCAGCAGCGGCACGAGCCTTCCTGCGCGTACGTCCCCGGCGACGCTGATGTCGGGCTCGAGCGTGATGCCGGCCCCCGCGACCGCGAGCGCGGCCAGCATGCCGCCGTTGTTCGCGCGCATCGAGCCGCCCACCTTCACTTCGTGCATTCGCTGCTGCGCGTCGCGGAAACGCCAGACGTTGCCTTCCGCCGCGTACGCATACGTGAGGCATGCATGGTTCGCGAGGTCGGCCGGCGTGCGCGGCATCCGGTGCCGAGCGAGATAGGAAGGCGCTGCGCAGCAGATCATCCGGGCGATGCCGATCGGCCGCCCGATCAGCGACTGGCTTCCAATGGGCCCGATGCGGATCGCGAGGTCGAGGCCCTCGTCGACGAGATCGCGACGGTGATCGGAGAGTTCGACGTCGAACCGCAGTTGCGGATGGCGGCGCTGGAACTCCGCGATCGCCGGCGCCAGATAGCACGTGCCGAAGCTGATCGACGCGGTGACCTTCAGCGTGCCGTGCGGCACGACCGCGTGCGCGGTTATCGCGTTCTCGGCGTCGTCGAGCTCGGCCATCAGCTGGACCACGCGTTCGTGAAACGCGCGTCCCGCTTCGGTGAGCGAAAGCTTGCGCGTCGTTCGATTCAGAAGGCGCGCGCCGAGATGCGCCTCGAGCTCGGCGATCTGGCGCGAGACCGCCGAAACGGAACGATCGAGCCGCTCAGCCGCGCCCGCGAAACTACCCGCCTCCACCACCTTGGTGAAAGCGAGCAGCGACTGGAAGCGATCCATCGCTTTCCCATTGTTGCGTTAAACGCAATGGTACATCGCCTCTACGCGTCTTTTTCCCGCAACATGGAAGCGCCACCATTGCTGCGAACGGCCATGCGGCCGATCTTGCTCGAGGTCTCTCGCGCGCGAATCGCCAGCGGGGTCCCGGGCGCAAACCGGTCAAAAGGAGTCCCCAATGAAGCTCTACTACGCACCCGGCGCCTGCTCGCTCGCGCCCCACATCGCATTGTGGGAATCGGGCCTGCGCCATGAGCTCGCGCGCGTCGATCTGCGCGAGCACACCGTCGAGGGCACCGATTTCCACCTCGTCAATCCCAAAGGCTACGTACCGGTTCTCGAACTCGAGGACGGCGAGCGGCTGACCGAGGCGAGCGTCATCCTGCAATACATCGCGGACCGCAAGCCCGGCACGCTCGCGCCACCGGCCGGCACGTTGGCCCGCTATCGCCTGATGGAGTGGCTGAACTTCATCGCGACCGAAATCCACAAGGGACTAGGGCCTCTGTGGAAGCCGACGACGCCCGATGCGTACAAGACCAGCGTGCTTGCCGCCGTGGGGGGCCGCTTCGATCACGTCGCCCGTGCGCTGCGCACCAATCCCTTCTTGACCGGCGAATCGTTCACGATCGCCGATGCCTACCTGTTCACGATCGTGAACTGGCACCGCTTCCTCGCGTTCGACATCGATCGGTGGCCGGCCCTGCAGCAATTCCAGGCGCGCGTCGCGGCGCGACCGCACGTGCAGAAGGCGCTCGAGGCGGAGCATTTGCTCAAGGCGGCGTAACAACCCGTAACCGCGTGGAACACGCGTTCAACGGACCGCCGACTCGTAGCACTGCACGTTGCGGGCGCCGCGGCACTCGACGTCGCAACGTGTAAAGGACGCGCTCGCGCGTTCGACACTCGTTCAACACGCGCGATGCGTGTCGGCCATCGCCCGACGCGAGAATGAGCACGATGCGGATCCACGCCAATGCGTTGCGCCTTTAGAGTGGCGAACACACGAGTGGAGGTCGCAACGATGAAGTGGCGAGTCGCCGGATTGGCTGCATTGGCAAGCGCCGCGCTGTTGGGGGGATGCGCCTATCCCGCGCCGTATTACGTCTACGACCGGCCGATCGCGGCGCCCGCGCCGCGCGTCGACTATGGCGTGATCGAAGCGATCGATCTTTACCGCGGCGGCAGCAGTGCACCGGTCGGCCTGGGCGCGATCGTCGGCGGCGTGGCGGGCGGCATCATTGGCCATCAATTCGGCAGCGGCAGCGGCAACACCGCGGCGACGATCGCCGGCGCGCTCGGTGGAGCGGCTATCGGCAACGAAGTGCAGAAGGCGAACGCCGCCGATCGTTACCGCGTGATCGTGCGACTGGACGACGGCGCCGCGGTGGCATTCGACCAGGTCGGACAGGGGGAATTGCGCGTCGGCGACCGAGTGCGCGTCGTGAACGGCCGCGTCTACCGCTATTGAACCCGGCCGGTGCCGACGCGTCCAACGCTACGCAGCAATGCAACGCAGTATCGTAATCGGAGGCAACATGATTCCGCGTAGGCAATCGCCGCTTTCGAAGGGTTGCGAAAACTTCGCCGGTGGCGAATTCGATGCATTGCTCGCGACGGAGCATGGACCGTCCGAAACGCTTCGCGCCGATGAACTCCTCGAGTGGATCGAGGATTCGGACATCGACGTCCGCTTCGTGCCCGACTGGGCCGACGAATCGTTCAGGAACGCCGCTTAGAAGCGCTATTCAATGCAGCCGCTGACGCGACTTCCGGGCCGCGTCGCGGCGCTCGCGCCGCGAGCCGCTTCCGTGCGTTTCGTGCGCCTTCCTGCGCTCGAACCAGAACCGGTAGATGAGCACCGAGGCGACCGGCAGCTCGTCGACGAGGCTCGCGCGCTTGTCCTTGTCGTCGATCCACTCGGCGAATTCGGGATCCTGGTCGCCGAACGCGAGCGCCTCGATCGGGAACACCCAGTCGCGCGCATCCGGCGCATCGTAGAGCGGCTGCCAGTCGTCGTCGCGCAGCTTCACCCCGGCCATGTAGCCCTCGCACCACGCAGACGCCTCCGGAGGCGACTTGTCGTTGCGCGACTTCTCGTCGGGCATGTACAAGAGCGGCTTGAAACGCGTCGGCGATTCGCCGAGCGTGCGCTGGATGCCGACCATGTGCCGCAGCATCAGGCCCATGATCCGCTGCGCCTGATCGTTGCTCGAGAATGCAGGGCTCGACGAGCGGCCGCCGTCGCTCCACACCTGCGGCAGCCACTCCGACGGCTGCACGCTGTCCGGACCGCTCACGATCGCCGTCAGGAAGCCGTCGAGCATCTCCAGATCCATGCAGTC
>DATIEN010000027.1:0-7860 GCA_035455705.1 Casimicrobiaceae bacterium
GCGCCGTGGCCGACGACCGCGTCGCGCGCAATGGCCATGCTGTCGTCGGTGTTGTCGGTCGCGATCACGAATGCGATCGGCCCGAACCATTCGTTCAGGTACGTGGCGCGGTCGGCCTTCGACAGCTTGACGATCAGCGGCGTGCGGATCACCGCGTCGCCGAACTGCGGGTGCGTGATCGCGCGCGTGTCGAGCGCAATCGGCCCGAGCGCGCGAGCGGCCTCGAGCCGGCGGATCACGCCGTCGTTCACCACGGCGCCCAGGACTTCGACCGCGCGCGCGTCGTCGGACAGGAGCTTCTCGACGCCCTGCGCGATGGCCGCGGCGACGTCGTCGAACGAGCGGTGGCCCTCGGACGTCTCGATGCCTCCCTTCGGAACATAGATGTTCTGCGGCGCCGTGCACATCTGCCCTGCATAGAGCGAAAGCGAGAACGCGAGGTTCCGGACGAGGCCCGCGAAATCGGACGTCGAGTCGACGATGACCTGGTTCACGCCCGCCTTCTCCGTGTACACCTGCGCCTGGCGTGCGTGCTCCTCGAGCCATCGACCGTTCGCGGTGCTGCCGGTGAAATCGACGATCTTGACCTCGGGCCGCAGCGCGAGCCGCTGCGCGACGTCGTCGCCCGCCTCGTGCGCGACCAGCGTGACGACGTTCGGGTCGAAGCCGCCCTCGCGCAGCACGTCGCGGGCGATGCGCACGGTGATGGCGAGCGGCAGGATCGCGTTCGGATGGGGCTTCACGATCACCGCATTGCCGGTGGCCAGGCTCGCGAACAGGGCCGGATAGCCGTTCCATGTCGGGAACGTGCTGCAACCGATCACCAGGGCCACGCCGCGCGGAACGATCCGAAAGTGCTTCTCCATCCGGACCGGCTCGCCCTTCGCCTGCGGCTTCTCCCACATCGCCTCGGCCGGCACGCGGTGCATCTGATCCCACGCATACGCGACCGCTTCCAGGCCGCGATCCTGCGCGTGCGGTCCGCCGGCCTGGAAGGCCATGACGAACGCCTGCCCGGTCGTGTGCATCACCGCGTTCGCGATCTCGAAGCTCGCCTTGTTGATGCGATCGAGGATTTCGAGGCTTACACCGACCCACGCGTCCGGTCGTGCCTTGCGAAAGCTGGCCTGCGCCGCCTCGACCGCGGCCATCAGCCCGTCGATGTCGACCTTCGGATACGTGATGCCGAGGCGAATGCCGTACGGGGAACGCTCGCTGCCGACCTGGCCGATCGTCGCCGGCTGCGTCAACGGAAAGCGCTGGTTGGCGAGCTTGTCGAAGGCGGCCTTGCCGGCCTCGGCCGCACCGTCGCCGTAAAGCTTCGGGCTCGGCGATTCCGGAAACGGCGTCCAGTAGCCGCGATCGGCGATCGCTTCCACCGCGCGGTCGAGCATTGCGCGGTGCTTGTCGAAAAACGGGTGCGGCACGAGACGATCTCGACGTAAGGGCGACGCGTTTACTCTAGCACGCTGCGTCACCCGATAGTCGTTCTGCACGCGCCGCGCAGGGGATGGAAAGCGTCGCGAGCGGCCGACCATGGGAGCCCTTGTTGCGTCACGTGCCTGTGCCGGTCTGGTCGAAGTCGACCGTCACCCTGTCCGTGATCGGATAGCTCTGGCACGCGAGGACGAACCCGCGCGCGATCTCGTAATCCTCGAGCGCGAAGTTCACGTCCATGTCGACGTCGCCGTCGACCAGTCGGCAGCGGCACGTCGAGCAGACGCCGCCCTTGCACGAGTAAGGCAATTCGATGCCGCTTCGCAACGCGCCGTCGATGATGTTGTCGCGTCCCTTCTCGAGCACGAACGTACGCTGCGCGCCGTCGATGATCACGGTGACCTCGCATTCGCTTTGCGCGGCGACGGGCAACGGCCTCGGCACGTGCGTGTGCTTCGGGATGCTGGCCGCGAAGCGCTCGATGCGGATGCGCTCCCCGGGCAAGCCGTGCGCGAGCAGCGAGGCACGAACCGCGTCCATCATGCCCTCGGGCCCGCAGATGAAGGCATGGTCGACGTCGTCGATCGGAACCCATTGCTCGAACAGCGCGTCGGCCTTCGCGCGGTCGATCCGTCCGTGCAGAAGCTCGATATCCTGCGGCTCGCGCGACAGGACGTGGACGAGGTTGAAGCGTGCGAGATGGCGATCTTTGAGCGCGGCGAGCTCGTCGCGGAACATGACGCTCGCCGATGACCGGTTGCCGTCGATCAGCGTGAAGCGCGACTGCGGCTCGGCGGCGAGCGACGTCGCGACGATCGACAGCAGCGGCGTGATGCCGCTGCCCGCCACGACACCGAGGTAGTGGCGGCGCGCGTGTGGGTCCGTCGCCATCCCGAAGTGGCCCATCGGCGGCGTCGCCTCGACGGCAAGGCCCGCGCACAGCGTCTCGTTCGCCCAGCACGAAAAGAGTCCGCCCGGGGCGCGCTTGACGGCGATGCGCAGCGGCTCGCCTTCCGCGGCGCAGATCGAGTACGAGCGGCGCACGTGGTCGCCGTCGACCTGCGCGCGAACGGTCAGATGCTGACCGGCAGCGAAGCGGAAGCGGTCTCGAAGCTCGTCCGGAACATCGAACGTGATCGCGATCGCGTCGCGGGTCTCGCGCTCGACGCGGGCGATCGGCAGGCGATGGAACCTGCTCACCGCGGCGCTTCAGTGCGGCTTGAAATGGTCGAACGGCTCGAGGCAGTCGCGGCAGCGGTACTGCGCCTTGCAGGCCGTCGAGCCGAAGCGGGCGACCTCCTCGGTCGCGACCGATCCGCAGCGCGGGCAGCGAACGGCTTCGCGAAGCACCGTGTGCGCTGCGGCGGATCGCGCCGGACCGGCCGGCGCGATGCCCGCTGCCGCCAGCTTGTGCCGCGCCTCGGGCGCGATCCAGTCGCTGCTCCACGCCGGCGCGAGCGCCGTCTCGATGCGTAGCGGTCGATCGGCCACGCGCGCGGCGGCCGCCTGCACGTCCGATGCGATGACGTGCGTGGCCGGGCACCCCGAGTAGGTCGGCGTCAGCGTCACCACGCATTCACCGGTACCACAGGCGACGTCGCGGACGACGCCGAGCTCGACGATCGACACGAAGGGAAGTTCCGGGTCGACGACGTGCCCGAGCGCCGTCCAGATCGCCGCTGCGATTTCGTCCGTCGTGAAGGGGCGCGAGGCGTTCCCCACGGCCATCACCATCGGGCATCCGGGTACGTTCGCGGCAGCACCTGCATCTCCGCGAGTATCCGCGACAGGTGCTCCGTATGCACGCCGTGCTTGCCGCCGCGGCCGTTCGCGGCCTGCATCCAGGGATCGGCGGGCTCGGCGAGCGTCGCGTCGGCGAGCACCGACCGCACCGCTGCGAGCCACGGAGCGCGAAGCGCCTCGCCGTCCGCCACGATGCCCGCGTGGATGAGCGCGCGCTCCGCTGCGTCGACCGCGAACATCTCGCCGGTGTACATCCAAAGCGCGTCGATGGCGCCTTGCATTCGGGCATGCGAAAGATCGGTCCCGTCGCCGAGTCGCACGACCCAGCCCGACGAGCGCTCTACGTGATAGCGCACCTCGATCAGCGCCTTCGCCGCGATCGCCGCGACGCGCGCATCGCGGCTCGTCGCAAGCTCGGCGAGCAGCAGCACGTGCCATTGATCGAACAGGTACTGGCGTGCGAGCGTATGGGCGTAATCGCCGTTCGGCTGCTCGACGAGCAGCAGGTTGCGAAACGCGTGGCTTTCGCGGAAGTACGCGAACTGATCCTCGGTGCGCCCGTCGATCTCGCCCGCATACGCGAGCCAAAGCCGCGCCTGGCCAAGCAGGTCGAGGCCGACGTTCGTCGATGCGATGTCCTCCTCGAGCACCGGCCCCTTGCCGACCCGCTCGCCAAGGCGCTGCGCGAGGACGAGGTCGTTGTCCGCGAGGTGCAGGACGTACGACAGGATCGCGGACTCAGAGATGCTTCACCTCGTCGGGCATCGGAAAGAACGTCGGATGACGATAGACCTTGTCGTTCGCCGGCTCGAACAGCGGCCCGCGGTCGCTTGGGGACGACGCATGAATGTCGGACGAGCGTGCGACCCAGATCGAGACGCCCTCGTTGCGCCGCGTATAGACGTCGCGGGCATTGCGGATCGCCATTTCGGCGTCGGCGGCGTGCAGGCTGCCCACGTGCTTGTGCGCGAGCCCGTGCTGCGAGCGGATGAACACTTCCCACAACGGCCACTCGGCATTCATCGCGTTCGCCTCCGCGCGTCGCGCGCCCGTCACGCGGCCTGCGCCGCGCGCACCGCCCGCTTCTGCGCATGTGCGGCCGCCGCCTCGCGCACCCACGAACCGTCCTCCCACGCCTCGACGCGCGCCGCGATGCGCTCGCGATTGCACGGGCCGTGACCCTTCAGCACCTCGTGAAACTCGTTCCAGTCGATCTCGCCGAAGTCGTAATGCCCGCGCGCCTCGTCCCAGGCGAGCTGGTCGTCCGGAATGCGCAAGCCGAGGTAATCGGCCTGCGGGACCGTCTGGTCGATGAAGCGCTGGCGAAGCTCGTCGTTCGACAGCAGCTTGATCTTCCAGCGCGACGACTGCGCGCCGTGCACGCTCTGCGCATCCGGCGGACCGAACATCATCAGCGACGGCCACCACCAGCGATCGAGCGCGTCCTGCGCCATCGCCTTCTGCTCCGGCGTGCCGCGGCACAGCATCATCATGATGTCGAAGCCCTGCCGCTGGTGGAACGACTCCTCCTTGCAGATGCGGATCATCGCGCGCGCGTACGGTCCGTAGCTGCAGCGACAAAGCGGTATCTGGTTCATGATCGCCGCGCCGTCGACCAGCCAGCCGATCGTGCCGATGTCGGCCCAGGTCAGCGTCGGGTAGTTGAAGATCGACGAATATTTGACTCGGCCCGCATGCAGGTCCTCGGTCATCCGGTCGCGCGACACACCGAGCGTCTCCGCGGCGCAGTAGAGGTAAAGGCCGTGTCCCGCCTCGTCCTGCACTTTCGCCATCAGGATCGCCTTGCGTGAAAGCGACGGCGCGCGGGTGATCCAGTTCCCTTCCGGCAGCATGCCGACGATCTCGGAGTGCGCGTGCTGCTGGATCTGGCGAATCAGCGTGCGCCGATACGCCTCGGGCATCGGGTCCTTCGGCTCGATCTTGACGTCGGCGTCGATGCGCGCCTGGAACGCGCGCTCCTCGGACGTCATCTCCGATACGTCCTGCACGCGGGTCATGCCCGTCTCGACCATCTGCGCGTACATCGTGGCATCCTTCTGCGCCGGCAGCGCGACTTCGGTCCCCATGATAGCGCGCGGCCGTCGCCCGGCCGCCGTCGCGCGGCGTGGTGCGGCTGCTCGAACCCGGTAACTTTGGTCGAGCACAATTTACCAACGGGCCCCCTGCACGGACGGGCATCGGCCGCGCCCGCTGCCGGAAGTGCATCGAGCGGGTGGCACGGCGACTGCTACGGATCGGGATTACCCATCCGAGCGGGGATCGGCTTGCCGTCGGCGCCGATCGGCCGCCACCACAGCCCGGGAGGACGCGATGACCACAGCAAACCGCCGCGAACGCGCGAAGGAACACAGTCGCCAGGAACAGACGGTCGACGAGATGGTGGACGAAACGTTTCCGGCGAGCGACGCGACACAACTGCCGGGACGCGCGGCAGGGGCGCCGCACACCGGTGCCGGGCGACCCGATCCGAAGCGCGAACTCGCGCGGCCGCAGCCCTCCACGATCGGCAACCAGGGCGTCGCGCCTTCGACGCGTATGCAGGAGGAAACCGTCGCCCTTCGCGGTGATGCCGTCGTGACGTTCCGCGTCGACTCGCAGAAGCGACGGCTGTCGCTCAGGTTCAGCGACGAGGGGACGATGCTCGACGCCGAAGCGCTCGACCGCCTGATCGAGGCGCTGTCGAAGCAGCGCGCGCGAATGGCGGATTGACCGGCTCCGCGGCGCTGCGTGGAAGCACGCGCCGCGCCTCGGAAGCGCCGATCACGCTCGGCTCGACGCGACTCCTTGACCGAGCGGAATCGGCGTCGCTCAGCGCCCGACCATCGCGAGGACGTCGGCCTTGAGAAACCGCTCGACGACCAGCATGAAGCCGATCGACGGCACGAGCAGCAGGAGCGCGGTGATCGACGCGATCTGGTAGTTCCCGCCCATGCTGGCGTTGAACATGAGGAGCGGCAGCGTCGTCACGTCCGGGACACCGACGAAGTAGGTGCCGGTGAATTCGTCCACGGATTCCAGGAACACGAAGATCGCGCTCGCCATCAGTCCCGGCGCGGCGAGCGGCAGCGTCACCGTGCGAAAGCACGTCCATGCAGACGCGCCGATGTTGCGCGCCGCTTCCTCGAGCGACGCATCGACCGATGCGAACGCGGCGGACGCGATCCACACCGCGAGCACGAGCCCGTGCGAAGCGTGGACGAGCACCACGCCGGTGATGGTTCCCGCGAGGCCGATCCGGTAGAACACCTGCGCGATGTTCACGTAGACCGGCAGGTTCGGCACCGCCTGTGGCAGCAGGAACGCGAGCAGGATCAGGCCGCGCCACGGCAGCCTCAGCCTGCCGAGCGCGTAGCCGGCGGGAATGGCGACGGCGAGGCTCACGACGACCGTCAGCACGGCGATCCAGATGCTCGTCCCGAGGGAGGCGAGCGCATTGCCGCGCGGCGAGAACACACGCTGCCAGAAGGTGAGACCGTATTCGAGCGGCAGCTTGTTCGGGAAATACCACTTCTCGGCGAACGCCCACAGCACGAGGTTAAGGAGCGGCCCGAAGATCGCGAACGCGAGGAGCGCGAGGACGAGCGCGACGAACAGCGTGCGCAGCGCACGAGGCAGTGCGATCGTCACGCCGGCCCCTCCGCACGCTGCACCGCGTGGCGCAAATAGAACGCCGCCCCGAACGCTGCGAGCAGGAGCGACAGCAGGCACAGTGCGTTGGCGACCGGATAGTCGCCGAACGTGTTGATCCGGTACGCGACGTCGACGGTGATCATCGTCGGCGAATTCGGATTGATCATCAGCGGCACCGAGAGGACGGAAAGCATCGTGACGAACGACAGCACCAGTCCGACGAGCAGCGTCCCGCGTACCTGCGGCAGCACGATGTCGATCAGCACCCGCCAGCGCGGCGCGCCGAGGTTGCGGGCGGCCTCGATGTGCTGGCGCTCGAGTGCCGCCATCGCGCCGGCCAAAAGCAGCGTCACGAACGGTGCCTGCTTCCAGACGAACGCGACGACGATGCCTCTCCAGTCGAGCATCGACTGCGCCGAGATCGGCTCGATCAGTCCGGTGCCGATCAGCACGTGGTTGAGCATCCCGTTCTTCGCGAGGAACGTGCGCATGATCTGGCCCGCGACCACGAACGGGATGAACAGCGGCCACCGGTAGAGCCAGCGCAAGACCGCGACCGCGCGCGGGTGCTCGCCCAGCGTCAGATAGCCGGCGATCGCGATCGCGACGATCGCGATCAGGACCGTCGACAACACGACGATCTCGATCGTGAACAGCAGATCCCGCGTGTAGAGGTCGAGCGACTTCGCGAAGTGCGCGAGCGTGAAGCCGCCGTCGACGTCGCGAAAGGCGCCGACGGCCGACAGCAGGAGCGGCGCGACGAAGAAGACACCGACGACGAGGAGCGCCGGTGCGACGAGCGCCAGGGCGACGAAGCGGCCGGCGCCGCTTCGCCAGGTGTCGGTGCTGTTCCCCCACGCTTGCGGCTTCGCCGCTGCGCTGCCCCCCGAGGGGGCGGACTCCGCTCCTCGGGACGGCCCTTCGGAGCGGGCTTGATCCCCCCACGCTTGCGGCTTCGCCGCTGCGCTGCCCCCCGAGGGGGCGGACTCCGCTCCTCGGGACGGCCCTTCGGAGCGGATGGATGTCATC
>DATIEN010000028.1:0-7100 GCA_035455705.1 Casimicrobiaceae bacterium
TCCACAGCGGCATGCCCGGATTCGGGCAAAACACCGGCAGATCGTCGGCCGTCACGGCGACGACGGGCAGATCGGGCGCCTTGGCCTGCGCTTCAGCCATTGACGTAGGCGAGCCAACGCGCGTGCGCCGCGTCGCGGCCGTTCACCGTGTCGAAGAACATCGTCTGCAGCTTCGTGGTGACCGGGCCGCGCGCGCCGTTGCCGATCGGGCGATGATCGAACTCGCGGATCGGCGTGATCTCGGCCGCCGTGCCGGTGAAGAACGCCTCGTCCGCGACGTACACCTCGTCGCGCGTGATGCGCCGCTCGAGCACCGGAATCCCGAGCTCGGCTGCGAACTGCATCACGGTGTCGCGCGTGATGCCCGCGAGCGCACCACCGGCCAGATCGGGCGTATGCAGCTTGCCGTCGCGAACGATGAAGACGTTCTCGCCCGAGCCCTGGCAGATGTAGCCCTGCGGGTCGAGCAGCATCGCTTCCTCGTAGCCGTCGTGCGTGGCCTCCTGGTTGGCGAGGATCGATACCGTGTAGTTGGCGACGGCCTTCGCGCCGCCCATCGTGATGTTCGGATGATGATGCGTGAACGACGACGTCTTCACGCGGATGCCCTTCTCGATGCCCTCGGCGCCGAGGTAGGCGCCCCACGGCCATGCCGCGATCGCGACGCGGACCGGGTTCGAGCGGGCGGCGACACCCATCGCGACGGAGCCGTAGAACGCAATCGGCCGGATGTAGCACGACTCGAGGCGATTCTCGCGCACGCAGGCGCGCTGCGCCTCGAAGATCTCGTCGGGGCTGAAAGGAATCTTCATCGCGAAGATGCGCGCCGAGCGGAAGAGACGGTCGGTGTGTTCGCGCAGGCGGAAGATCGCGGGTCCCTTGGCCGTCGCATAGCAGCGAACGCCTTCGAACACCCCCATGCCGTAATGGAGCGTGTGCGTGAGCACGTGCGTCGTCGCGTCGCGCCACGGCACCATCTTGCCGTCGTACCAGATCCATCCGTCGCGGTCGGCCATCGACATGGCGTCTCGTCCTTCGTAGAGCGCGAAAGCGCACGATTTTAGCAGGCGAGCGTCACGCCTTCCGCGGCGCGCCGAACACCTGTCGCCACAACGTTTCGACCGCGGCCCGCCGCGCCGCCTGCGGTGCAGGCTCGACGCGCGCGTGCGGCGCGCCCGTCAGGCGCACCTGATGCTGGAGCCGCCGGTACTGGCGGTAGGCATCGGCGGCTTCCAGCGCGAGCGCCGACGGCAACAGTCCGGCGTCGGCGGCAATGGACAGCAGCGCGATGTTGCCGGCGTTGCGCGTGAGTTCCGGATGCGCGTGCGCATGCGCGAGCACCAGGTACTGCACCGCGAACTCGATGTCCACCATGCCGCCGCGATCGTGCTTCAGGTCGAAGAGATCCCCGCGATTGGCGTGCCCGGCCGCCATGCGCTCGCGCATCTCGACGATGTCGGCGACGAGCCTTCGCGCATCGCGCGGCATGCGCAACACCGTTGCGCGCGTGGCCTCGAATTGCGCGCCGACGACAGCGTCGCCCGCGACGTGGCGTGCGCGCGTCAGCGCCTGATGTTCCCACGTCCACGCCTGCTCGCGCTGGTAACGCTCGAACGCGCGCATGCCCGATACCAAAAGTCCTTTCGCCCCGTCCGGCCGCAATCGCAGGTCCGTCTCGTAGAGCCGTCCTGCGCCCGTCGCTGCCGACAGCCACGTGTTGATCCGTTGTGCGAGGCGCAGGTAGCGGACGAACGACTCGTCGGCATCGTCACGCGCCGGATCGTCGTCGTAGAGGAACACGAGGTCGAGGTCCGACATGTAGCCCAATTCCTTGCCGCCGAGCCGGCCGTAGCCCGCGACCGCGAAGCGCGGCGGTGGCGCATCGGCGCCATGCAGTTGTCGCCAGCAGCCGCGAAGCGTCGCCTCGAGGACCGTGTCGGCGAGCGCGGAAAGATGATCGGCGAGCCGCTCGACGCTCAAACGCCCGGCGAGATCCTGGGCGAGCAGGCGAAAGGCATGTGCATGCTGGAAATGACGCAGCGTGTCCATCGCGGCTTCCGCGTCGTTCGCATGCGGCGTGAGCAGCCGATCGAGCTCGGTGCGCCAGCCGTTCCAGTCCGGCTCGGCGAGCAGCACGCGCGCGTCGAGCAACTCGTCCAGAAGGCCCGGCCGCCGCGTCAGGTAGTCCGCCGCCCACGCCGAGGCGCCCATCAGCTCGGCGAGCCGCGGCAGCAGCGGTGGATGCTCGGTGAGAAGCGCGAGATAGGCGCTGCGCCCGCTGATCGCCTCGAGAAGTGCAAGAAGCCGCGAGAGGACGACGGCGGGCGAGGTGCCCGGGCTGCGATTCGCGGCCGCGACGGCGACGAGCCGCGGAATCAGGCGATCGAAGCGATCCCGCGAGAGCGCAGGCAGATGCAGGTAGCGCCGGCTCGCGCGAAGCCGCGCCAGCGCATCCACAATCTCGGCGGGCGCGGCGAACCCTGCTCGCTCGAGTCGGGCGAGGGTATCCGGCGCCGGTTGCGGATCGTCCCAAAGCGCGAGGTAATCACGTGACGGGTCGTCCGTGGCCGCCGCGTCGGTCGGGGGTTCGAAGACCGCATCGAACTGGCGCGCGACCTGCGAGCGATGCGCGGCGAGCGCGTGCTCGAAAGTCTCGCGCGCATCGAAGCCGAGCGCTTCGGCGAGAAGCGCGCGTTCGTCGTCCTCGCCCGGCAGGCGTTGTGTCTGGCGATCGTCGCGATACTGCAGCCGGTGCTCGAGTGCGCGCAGGAACAGGTACCCCTCGCGCAGGACGCTCGCCGCGTGCGTCGCGAGGACGCCGCGTCCGGCGAGCGCCGAGAGAGCGGGCAACGTGCCGCGCGGCCGCAACGCGGGCTCGCGCCCGCCGCGGACGATCTGCAGCGCCTGCACGACGAACTCGATCTCGCGAATGCCGCCGCGGCCGAGCTTGACGTCGTCGTCGTGACGGGCCTCCTGGTCGCGGATCTGGCGATGCACGCCGCGCAGCCCCTCGTACGCGTCGTAATCCAGGTACTTGCGGTAGACGAACGGTGCGACGAGGGCGCCGAGCTCGTCATGCCGCTCGCCGGTGAGCGGCCGCGCCTTGAGCCACGCGTAGCGTTCCCAGGTACGGCCTTGCGTGACGAGGTAGCGCTCGAGCGCCGCAAACGACACGGTCAGCGGTCCGCTCTCGCCGTACGGGCGCAATCGCGTGTCGACGCGGAAGACGTAACCGTTGGCGTCGACGTGGCCGAGCGCCGCCACGATCCTCTGGCCCAGCCGGTCGAAGAACTCGCGATTGGAGATTCGCTTCGCCCCGTCGGTCTCACCCTCGTCGGGGTACACGAAGACGAGATCGACGTCGGACGACACGTTGAGCTCGCTGCCGCCGAGCTTGCCCATGGCGACGACGATCATTCGCTGCGAGTCCCCCGTCGCTTCGGCTCGGGGCACGCCGAACGTCGCCGCGAGCGCGCGCGTGTGCACGTCCACGGATGCCGCGATGGCGCGCTCGGCGAGCGTCGTCATCGCGTGCGCAACTTCGTCGAACGCGGCGCGGCCCGTCAGGTCTCGCGCAAGCGTGTGGACGAACACGCGTCGTCGCAGTGACCGAAGCTCGGCGGCGAGCGCCGCCGAATCGCCTCGCGCCACCGTTTCGTCGACGGCGCGCGCCGCACCGTGCCAGTCGAACGGCGCGTCGATCGACGCGACGATCTCGTCGCGAAAGGCCGGGTGCGCGTTCAGGGCGCGTTCGGCATAGCGGCTGAACGCGAGTGCGCGGTCGAGCTGCATCGTGCGTGGTGCCGGAAAAGGGGCGATCGAGACGTCGCGTCGATGTCGATCCGCTACAATCGGCGGCGCTTCATACCCCCTTCATTATGCCTTCGACCGCGCCGGCGTCGTCCCGGGTCGACCGCGTCGCGCGGTGGGCCGCGAAGGCGGCAGTCCTCGCACTCGGCGCTTTTTTCGCGTTGCTGCTCGGCATACGCGTCGTGGTTTATCCGCAAATCGAGGCGCATCGCGCCGACATCGCGCATTGGCTTGGCGCGAAGATCGGGCAGCCGGTCGACATCGACGAGATCGTCACTGGCTGGGACGGCTGGAATCCGCGGCTGTCGATACGCGGATTCCGCGTGCGCGAGCGGTCGGGCGCCGGCACGCTGTTCGAGTTGCCGCGTGTCGAGCTTCTCGTCGCGTGGACGTCGCTGCCCCGGCTCGACCTGCGCTTGAAGGAGCTCACGATCGACTCGCCACGGCTCGCCGTGCGCCGCGACGTGAATGGCCGGCTGCATGTCGCCGGCTTCGAGATGACCGACGACGCCGTTCCGGACGATGCGCCGTTCGCCGACTGGCTGTTGCGTCAACCGCAGGTCGTCGTGCGCGACGCCCTCGTGGCGTGGAACGACGAGTTGCGCCGTGCGCCGCAACTCCTGCTCGATCACGTGCAGTTCCGGCTACAGCAGAGCTTCGGGCGCCATCGGGCAGGCCTGACCGGCCTGCCACCGCCGGAGATCGCCGGGCCGATCGATCTGCGCGTCGACCTGACCGGCCTTTCGCGAAATGACTTTTCGCGCGTTCGCGGCAAGCTCTACTTTCGTCTCGATTACGGCGACGCCGGCGCATGGCGCGAATGGCTGCCGTTGCCGTCACCGTTTGCGATCGAAAGCGGCCGTGGCGCGCTGCGCGCATGGGTCGACATCGCGGCGGGAGAGCCGACAACGATGGTCGCCGACGTCGAGCTGGTCGACGTGCGCGCGACGCTCGGCCAGGATCTCGCGCCGCTCGAGCTCGAGCATCTTCGCGGCCGCGTGCAGTGGAAGCATGGACAGGGACGGAACAGCGTCACTGCCACCTCAGTGGCGCTCACGCTGCCGGATGGAAGCACCGTCGGTCCCACAGACGTCGCGCTCACGCTCGACGATCCGGCGCTCGGCGCAAAGGCAGGCGGCAGCTTCGCGGTCGGCGAACTGAATTTGGGGCCGCTGTCCATCATTGCGGCGCACGTGCCGCTGCCCGACGCCGCCCGGCGCGACATCGCACGCCTTGCGCCGGAAGGCATCGTTCGCAACGCGCACTTCCAATGGACCGGCGACGCTGCCGCGCCCGAACGCTTCGCCATTCAAACCGACGTCGAGGGGTTCGCCATCGCACCGAACGAAGGATCGCCGGGCGTGACGAACCTAGCGGCGACCATCGACATGAACGAAGCCGGCGGACGGGTGCGCATCGCCGGCGCGTCCACCAAGCTCCTGCTGCCGCGCATTTTCGCCGACGCCATCGCGTTCGATCGGCTGGACGCTGACGTGCGCTGGCAGACGCTGAAGGGATCGATGCAAGTCGATTGGCGCGGCGTGACGTTCGCGAACGCCGACATCGCGGGCACGACCGCCGGCAGCTGGCAGTCAGGATCGCACGGCGCCGGCGTGGTCAACCTCACCGCACACCTGACACGCGCGAACCTGTCCGCGACGCATCGGTATGTTCCGGTCACCGCCCCGGCGTCGCTGCGCGGCTGGCTGCGGCGTGCGGTCGCGAAGGGCGTGACGGCCGATGCCAATCTCGTACTCTCCGGCGATCTCGCTGCCTTCCCCTATGGTCCGGGCAAGGACGGTCGCTTCGACGTGACGGTGAAGGCGCGCGATGCGACCCTCGACTTCGCGGATCGCTGGACACCGATAACGGGTATCGACGCCGACGTTCACATCGACGGGCCGCGTCTCGCGATCGATGCGACGACAGCGCGCATGAACGGCATCGCGATCGGGACGACCCACGCCGAGATCGCCGATCTGACCGATGCGAACGCGACGTTGCGAATCGACGGCACCGCGAGCGGGCCGACGGCGCAGTTCCTCGCCTTCGTCAGGGGAAGTCCCGTCGCCGATTGGATCGGCCATGCGACGGACGAGATCAGCGCGACGGGCGATGGGCGCCTCGCGCTCGCGTTCTCGCTGCCGCTGCACGATCATTCGCAAACGACGGTGAGCGGCAACTTCCGGATCACGGCGCCGAGTGTCGAGATCGCCGGCTTGCCGACGCTCGCGAACGTCGACGGCGACATCGCCTTCACCGAGCACGACGTGCGCGCGACCGACATCGGCGCGCAGGCGCTGGGTGGCCCGCTCACGCTCACCCTCGCAAGCGACGGCGGTCGTTTGCGCATCGGCGCGCGCGGCAATGCCGACGTCGCGCTCGTGCGCAAGGCGTTCGACATACCGGTGCTCACGCACATGCGCGGCACGACCGATTGGCGGCTAGCGCTCGACGCAAGCGGCGGCGATGCGACGTGGAACGTCGAGTCGTCGCTCGCCGGCGTCGCGGTCGATCTGCCGGCGCCCATCGGCAAGGCCGCGGACGACCCGATGCCGGTCCGCATCGAACGCCGTCCGAGCAAGCCGCAGCAGGATCAGGTCAGCGTCGACTACGGGCGCGTCGCCCGCGTGATCGTGCACCGACAGAAGAAGGGCAACGCACGCAGCGTCGACCGCGCATTGGTTCTGCTGGGCAAGTCGATCGGCGATGCGGCCGAGCCGACGCAACCGGGGGTGTGGATTCGCGCCGCGGACCTCGCCCCGCTGGACGTGGACGCGTGGCTCGACATCGACGTCGCTGCGCCGACGGCGGCGGGCAGCGACGCCGACCCTTCGCCACCGCTCGTCGTGAATGGTGTCGACGTGCTGGGAGGAACCGTCGTCGCGCTGGGTCGCAGCTTCGCCAACGTGAAGGCGAGCGCGCGTCGCGACCAGGACGATTGGCACCTGTCCTTCGCAGGAGACGAGATCGCGGGCGGTGCCACGTGGCGCGCCGCCACCGCGGCCGAACCCGACGGACGCATCGTCGCGCGCCTGGCGCGCCTCAGCGTGCCGCCCGCGAACGAACGCGCGAGCCGGACGGAGGCGACCCCTCCGGACCGCGTCCATCGCTGGCCTGCCGTCGACCTCGTCGCCGACAGCGTGGAGAAAAAGGGCCGCCCGCTCGGCAAGCTGGAACTCGTCGCGCAGCCGTCGGGCGCCGACTGGCAGATTCGCAAGCTCGCGCTCACGAACGATGCCGGGCGCATCGACGCGCATGGCTCGTGGCGCGATGCCGCCGCCGACCCC
>DATIEN010000029.1:0-4217 GCA_035455705.1 Casimicrobiaceae bacterium
GGACCCGGCATGGAGGAGGGCCTGCGCGTTCTCGCTGACGTGCGCAAGCATGTCGCGGTTCCGGTGCTGACCGACGTCCACGCCGAGGACGAGATCGGCGCCGCAGCCGACGTCGTCGACGTGCTGCAGACGCCGGCGTTCCTGTGCCGGCAAACCGATTTCATCCAGGCCGTTGCCCGTGCCGGAAAGCCGGTCAACATCAAGAAGGGCCAGTTCCTGGCTCCCGACGACATGAAGCAAGTCGTCGCGAAGGCCAAGGCTGCGAGTCACGCCGACAACATCCTCGTCTGCGAGCGCGGCGCGTCGTTCGGCTATCACAACCTGGTGTCCGACATGCGCGCGCTTTCGATCATGCGCGACACGGGCTGCCCGGTCGTCTTCGACGCGACGCATTCGGTGCAGCTTCCCGGCGGCAGGGGCACGTCGTCGGGTGGCGAGCGGCAATTCGTCCCGGTGCTCGCGCGGGCGGCGGTCGCCGCAGGCGTGGCCGGACTGTTCATGGAAACCCATCCGCGTCCCGACGAGGCGCTGTCGGACGGTCCCAACGCCTGGCCGCTGCCGCGGATGCGTGGCTTGCTCGAGATGCTGAAGGAGATCGACTCCGTGGTGAAAAGGAAAGGGTTCGTGGAAGAGGACCTGAAGGCATGACGGCCATCGTCGACGTCATCGCCCGCGAAATCCTCGATTCGCGCGGCAACCCCACCGTCGAGGCCGACGTCGTGCTCGAGTCCGGGGTCTCGGGTCGCGCGGCGGTCCCGTCTGGCGCATCGACGGGCTCGAAGGAGGCGATCGAGCTGCGCGACGGCGACAAGGCGCGCTACTTCGGCAAGGGCGTCACCAAGGCGATCGAGAACGTCAACACCGAGATCGGCGAGGCGGTGCTCGGTCTCGACGCGACCGAGCAGGGATTGATCGATCGCACGCTGATCGACCTCGACGGCACCGACAACAAGTCCCGGCTCGGCGCGAACGCGCTCCTCGCCGTGTCGTGCGCCGTCGCGAAGGCGGCTGCCGAGGAATGCTCGCTGCCGCTTTATCGGTACCTGGGCGGCGCGGGCGAAATGCAGCTGCCCGTACCGCTGATGAACGTGATCAACGGCGGTGCGCACGCGAACAATCGCATCGACCTGCAGGAGTTCATGCTCGTGCCGCTCGGCGCGCCGACCTTCCGCGAAGCGGTGCGTTATGGCGCCGAGGTCTTCCACACGCTGAAGAAGATGATCGACGAGCGCGGCATGCCGACCACGGTAGGCGACGAGGGCGGTTTTGCGCCAAACCTCGACTCGAACGAGGCGGCGCTGGCGCTGCTCGTCGAGGCGATCGACAAGGCCGGCTACAGGCCGGGCTCCGACATCGCGCTCGCGCTCGACTGCGCGGCAAGCGAGTTCCGTCGCGACGGCGCCTATCGGCTGGAAGCGGAGAACCGGGCGCTCACCGCGCGCGAGTTCACCGACGTCCTCGCAACCTGGTGCGACAAGTACCCGATCATCAGCATCGAGGACGGCATGGCCGAGGACGACTGGGACGGTTGGCGCTACCTGACCGAACGCCTCGGCAAGCGCGTCCAGCTCGTGGGCGACGATGTCTTCGTCACCAACACGAGGATCCTCAAGGAGGGCATAGCGAAAGGCGTCGCCAATTCGATCCTGATCAAGATCAACCAGATCGGCACGCTGTCCGAGACCTTCGCGGCGATCACGATGGCCAATCGCGCCGGTTATACGGCGATCGTCTCGCACCGCTCGGGCGAGACCGAGGATTCGATCATCGCCGACATCGCGGTCGGCACGAATGCGGGTCAGATCAAGACCGGATCGCTGTCGCGCTCGGACCGGATCGCGAAGTACAACCAGCTGCTGCGCATCGAGGAGGATCTCGGCGACGCGGCGACGTATCCCGGGCGTGCGGCCTTCTTCAACCTGCGCTAGCCGAGCGAACGAAGCCTGACATGCGCTGGCTCGCCCTCGTCTTCCTTGTCCTGATCGCCGCCCTGCAGTATCCGATGTGGCTCGGCAAGGGTGGCTGGCTGCAGGTGCGCGAGTACGGCCACGAACTCGCGGCGCAGCGCGACGCGAACGCGAAGCTCAAGGCGCGCAATGACGCGCTCGACGCCGACGTGCGCGACCTGAAGACCGGCTACGAGGCGATCGAGGAACGCGCGCGCGCGGAGCTCGGCATGATTCGCCACGACGAGGTGTTTTTCCAGATCGAGCGCGGCGGCGCGGGCGTGAAGACGGCGCCGAAGACGCCTCCGAAATCCGAGAAGCCGAAGTAGGGCAGGAGACACCTTCTTGCGCGCGTGCGCATGTGCTCGCGCAAGTCGTCCTCCCCCGATTTTGAGCCGGTCGCTCACTCTTGCGCGTCGAAAGCCGGAACAACGAACGACTGCGCGACGTCGCGCGCCTCGCGAGCTCGTCGCACGAGCGGCGAAAGAGTGGCCGCTGCGTGCTCGAGGGTGTGCATCTGGTCGAGGTGTACTGCGATCGCGTCGGTTTGCCGCAGACGCTCGTCGTGCTCGACGAGGCGCTCGAGCGCGAAGATGTGGCCCACTTGGCCGCGCGCGTGCCGGCCGCGCGGACGCTTGTCGTGCGGCGGGCGCTGTTCTCGGCGCTCGCATCGCTGCCGGCCGACGTGTCGGTGCTCGCCGTCGTGCCGGCGCCCAAGGTTCGCCCCGCAAGCCCCGGAACCTTCTGCCTCCTGCTCGAGGACGTGCAGGATCCCGGCAACGTCGGCACGATGATTCGCACAGCGGCAGCGGCAGGTGTCGATCAGGTTCTGCTGTCGCGCGACTGCGCGTTCGCATGGTCGCCGAGGGCGCTTCGCGCGGGGCAGGGCGCGCATTTCCTCACCGCGGTCATCGAACGCGTCGAACTTGCCGCCTGGATCGAGGGCTTTCGTGCGGCCGGTGGCCGCGCATATGCGACGGTCGTCGCCGACGCGACCTCGGTTTACCGTGCCGATCTCCGCGGTCGTGTCGCGATTGCCGTGGGCCGCGAGGGAAGCGGACTGTCGTCGGCGCTGCAGCAGGCGTGCGATGCGCGGATCGCGATTCCGATGGCGGGCGGCAGCGAGTCGCTGAACGCGGCGGCGGCCGCGGCGGTCGTGCTGTTCGAAGCGGTGCGGCAGCGGGCGGAGGACCGAAGCTAGGACGCGAAGCCCCGCGCGTTCCTAGTTCAATAGATGTGCCGTTCCAGCTTCGCCCGATGCAGGATCGTCGTTGCGATCTCCTCGATCGACTTCGACGTCGTGTCGAGCATCGGGATGCCGTGCTGCTGCATCAGGTATTCCGCTTCGCGAATCTCGTAGCGGCAGTTCTCGAATTCGGCGTAATGGCTGCCGGGGCGGCGCTCCTCGCGGATCTCGCGCAGGCGTTCCGGCTGGATCGTGAGCCCGAAGAGCCGCTCGCGAAACGGGATCACGGATGCGGGGAGCCGCCGTTCGGCGAAGTCGTCGGGCGTGAGCGGAAAGTTCGCGGCCCGAATGCCGAACTGCAACGCGAGATAGAGCGACGTCGGCGTCTTGCCGCAGCGCGACACGCCGACGAGGATCAGCTGCGCCTTGTCGAGATCGCGCGTCGCGGCGCCGTCGTCGTACGCCTGCGTGAAGTTGATCGCCTCCATCCGCGCGAAGTACTCGTGGCTGTTCGCGATGCCGTGCGAGCGCCCGGCGGTGTGCGAGCTCCGCAGGCCGAGCTCCACCTCGAGCGGCTGGATGAAGATCTGGAACATGTCGAGTGTAAGGCCCTGCGTGTCGCGGCGGATCGCCTCGCTCATCACCTCGTCGACGATCGAGCTCACGACGATCGGCCGGCGCCCTTCGGCGGTCGCCGTCGCGTTCACCTGGCGCACCGCGTCGGCGACCTTTTCCATCGAGTCGACGAACGGAATCGTCACGCGGTGGAAGTGAATGTCCTCGAATTGCGTGAGCAGGCTGTTGCCGAGCATTTCCGCCGTGATGCCGGTGCGGTCGGAGATGAAGAAGACGGTGCGCCGCTCCGCCATCGCTACCAGCCGCTCCAGATCGGATCCACGCCCGGGGGCAGCGCCGCCACGTCGCCGAAATCGAAGCGGCTCTCCCCCGGCCCGTGAAAGTCGCTGCCGCACGATCCCTTGAGTCCGAACACGCGGCCGAGCCTGGCGAACGCGTCGTATTGAGCGCTCGTATGCGACGGCGAGACGATTTCCAGACCGGCGCCGCCCAGATCACGAAATTCCTGG
>DATIEN010000030.1:0-9473 GCA_035455705.1 Casimicrobiaceae bacterium
CACCGGCTTCACGTCAACATTCGCTGCGCGCTTGATCGCCTCGCTTCGAGCGAAGTAGAAGGCGGTTTGCAGGTCGGACGCAGCGGTACGGATGTCCTGAGCCAGCACCATCCGATGCATGGCGGGAGCGGCAATCGTCGCGAGTATTCCGACGATCGTGACCGTGATGAGCAACTCGACGAGCGTGAAGCCGCTGACGCGCCTCATGTGGCGAGCAAGGGCTATCGCGACCATTTGTCGCTCGGCGTCTTGTTGCCGCCGCTATCGAGGCAAAGATTGCCGTCGCTCGCTTGCGAACCGATGGCGGTCGCGCTGAGGACGTAAGCGGGACCCACGACGGCCGTACCATTGCAATCGTTTCCCGTCGTGGCTGCTGCAAAAGTGTAGTTGACCGCTACATCGGCGGGTGTCGTCAGATTGAGCCCGCCCGATCCGATAGTCGTCGTGTACTGACGCTGGTCGAGCCGATACTGTTCCTGGCGGTTCGCGATGTCCTCGAGAAACTGCTTCGCCTGCGAGCGGTTCGTACGCTTGACGTAGCTGTTATAGGAAGGCAGCGCGATCGCGGCCAGAATGCCCACGATCACGCACACGATCATCACCTCGAGCAGCGTGAATCCGCGACTTCGATGTACGGCCATGCGTGTTCTTCTCCCTTGGGTGACGAAGTCTAAGGCCCTGAATTTCCGCAGGAAGGTCAGAGCGACGGACGGCGAAGGGACGGCGACAGGCGTAGCCGTCGCCTTGGCCGAAAATGCATCAGCGGTCGCCCGGGCGGTACGAACGGACGCTAGTTCGCAAACGGCCACGCGCCGTTCGTGAACTCGAGGACCAGGAAGCCGTTGTCCTGGCACGTCGTCATCAACGTTTTCGTTCGAGCGTCGAAGCGCAACTGCGCCGAGCAGTGGTCGGGCCGGCCGGTCGCGGCCGTCGTGCTGTTGAGCGAGCCCGGGCTCGGCGTAGTTACGGATGGCGGCACGAAGTAGGCGATCTCGCGCGGATGTCGGGGATCGCGGATGTCGAAGACGCGAATGCCGGACTCGAGATACGCGCACGCGAGCGCGGTTGCGTTGCGCGGATCGTCGACGCTGCAGTAGTGGCTGCCGTACGTGAAGCCTGAGAGTCCGACGAGATCGGGCAGCACCGTCTTGCAGTGCTCGGCGTCGTCGATCTCGAGCTTGAGCTCCGATGCGACGACCGGATACGCTTCGTCGTGCACGTCGATGAGTCGCGCCATGTTCCACGGCGGCAAGCCGGCGCTGCACGCCGCCGACCATCCGTTGCCGTTGCTGTCTCCTGAGCCGCCCTCGTCGACGGCCACCAAGTAGCGCTTGCCGGCGATCACGATCGGGAACACCTGGTGGCTCGCGCTGCCGTCGGCCCAGACGAGCGATCCCTTCACTTTCACCTGCGGTGCCGCTTTTCGCGCCTGCACGTCGCTCACGTCGCCGATCGCGACCCCGTTCGTCGGGTTCGTTTGCTCGGCGCCACCCGCCGCGGCGCCGCGGCCGTACAGCGTGAAGTACGCGCGCTCGCCGTTGCCGTCGATCGCGAGCCCGCTCGTTCGCTGGTTGAACGGCAGCGACCATTCGGCGAGCACCTTCGGATGCGCGGGATCGGTGATGTCGACCGGGTGCACGGTGCCGGCGCGCAGGTTCGTCGCGTAATACGTGTTCCCGTCGGGCGAGAAGTCGCCTTCGGTCACGCGCTCGGCCGCCTTCGGTGCCGCCCCATTCGCTGCCGCCTGCGACGATAGCAACCGGGGCGAGCGGCAATCGGCGCCGATGTCGTAGACGTCGAGCTCCGCCGATTTTTCGTTGACCATGGTGGCGGCGATCAGCAAGCCCCGCGCCGCGTTGACCTTCAACGACTCGATCGGGTCGAGCATCGCCGGTGTGGCGAGCTGGTTCGCGCTCTCCGGTTTGAGCGGATCGGTGACGTCGACCACGACGACGCCGCGATGCGCGCGTTTGGCTGTCGACGGCGACGTGTCGTGATACGCGCAGACGTGGCCCGACTTGTCCGCGTAGAACGCGGCCTGCCATCCCGCGCCCTCGCCCTTCTGCTGCGCGACGAGCCGCAGGTTGCAGTCGAAGCCCGCGAATGTACCGACGCGGCGCAGCGGCGGCGGTACCTGCCCCTGCAGCGCGGTCTCGGGATGGCTGCCCGGTCCACAGCTCGCCTTGGCGACGCTCGCCATCGACGCCGTCTTGTCGCCGTCATCGCGCGACCGACGTGGCGCCTTCGCAGCGACTGGCGCCTTCGCTGCGCTCGATGCATTCGTCGCCGATCCGGTGGCGCGCTCGAATTCCTCGCCGCAGAACTGCAGCTTGTCGCCGTCCTTCACGTACTTCATCTCGCGGCAGAGCGCGGCGAGCGGACCGGTCAACGCGAGCGTTGCGCCGCGAGGCTCGCCGGAATAAACGCCGCCGAGGAAGCCGGTCGGATTGTCGACGACGATCGCGTAAGCGTCGCCGTCGCGACCGATGCGAAGCTCGGATCGCCAGCTCTTCCAGCGTCCCGACAGATCGGGCAGCGACGCGCGCCGATGAACGACGAGCGACCAGCCGACTGCCACCGCGGCCGCCGCGACGAGGCTGGCGACCGCAATCCTTCGCTTCACGCCTGCCCCGTCAGCGCGCTCCCGGCAGCGGCGGGTTGCGCGGAACCGGACCCGTGTACCGAAGCACGGTCAAGCCGCCGCCGTTGCCGTCGGTCATGTAGATCAACCCCGTCGTCGGATCCTCGAACTCCTCGCGCGCATGGCGGAACACCGGCGTGTACACGCCGCCGCCGCACGACTTCGTGTACTCGCCACAAACATACGGCGGCGAATAGTAGTAGCCGATTTCGCGCGGCTCGTACGGATTCGAGAAGTCGAACGCGCGCAGGCCCTCGCTGTACCAGGTGATGAAGAACAGGCTCGGCGAGCGGACGCTCTGCCAGGGCAGGTGGCTCGTCAGGCTGCCGCCGGGCGGGCACTTGAACTCGCCCGCGGTGAAGTCGTAGTCGTCGCTCGTATGCGGCAGGCGGAACGTCGAGATCACCTGCGGATTCGACAGGTCCGAAATGTCCATCACGCGGCCGAAGCCGGGCGGACATCCGAAGAGCTCGTCGGTGTTGATGACGAGCTTCGGCACCGCGTCCTTCGTCGGCAGGACCGGGATCGAGCTGTGGGCCGCCCCGAAGTTCTGGCCGCTGTAGGGCGGCACGTAATCGAGGCGCGAGATCTGCACCGGGTGCGTGCGGTCCTTCACGTCGATCACGATCATGCCCGCGTCGCGATACGCGACATACAGCTTGTCCTTGTCGTAGAAGATCTCGTGGCACCAGATCATCTGCGGCGTGCCGTCGGGATTCTTGCCCGCGTCCGTCGGCCCGTACTCCTCACCCATCTCCTGCCCGGGCACGTGGAAGTTGCCGATCTGCACCGGATGCGTCGGATCCTGGTAGTCGATGATCACGAGCTCGTGATTCTGGAAGAAGCCCTTGCCGGGGTTCTTCTTCGACTTCGGCGTCGTCGCGCACACGTACGCGTAGCGGTCGTCGATGTCGAAGCCGTGCGTCGCGCCGTTCGCCTCGGTCATGATGAAGCCGAGTTCCTTCGGCTTCGCAGGATCCGAAACGTCGGTGAACGACACGCCGGCCTGCACCGGCTGTCCGGCGGGCGGCTGCGTCGGGTTGTCCTTCGAGAAGTCGTGCGCGCCGACGAGGATGTGGCGTCGCGTGTTGACGCGCACGTAGACGCAGCGCGTCCCCGGCTGGCAGGGCACGAACGCGAGCGGCTTCATGTTCTGCGGATCGTGCACGTCGGCGATCAGCGTGCCGAACACCGTGGGCGGCCCGTTGTAACCCCCGAGATAGGCAATGCCGTCATAGACGCGCACGCCATTGAAGCCGGCGCCCAGGTTGTGCTGCTGCGCGAAGGGACTCAACCACGGCCCCTTGAAGTAGCTATGGCCGACGACCTCGAAGTTGTAGCTGCGCGAGTAACGCAGCGTCTGCTCGAGCGAAAGGTTGAACACGTCGATTCCCGACGGAACCACCGGCTCGGGAATCCGCGCGCCCCCGCCGTATCCCCCGAACGCCTCGATAGACTGTCCGTGCACGTACGCGCTTCGCGCCGGTGCGCTGGTGCCTGTCGTCTGCGCACTCGCCGTGGCGCTCCCAAGTGCCAGCGACAGCAACAACGACGACGCGATCGCGAGCCCGCGTCCGCTCCTCGCTTCGTTCATCTTCTCCTCCTGGTATCGTCTATCGACGAATTTCTAGTTGACCGTAACCTGAATCGTCGCGCTCATGTCCGGCCCGTGCGAGCGCTCGAGCCCGTCGGCGAACTGCAGCGTCAACGTGTAGTTGCCCGGCGGGAGCGACACTTCGCCGCGCGACTCGCCGTGGTCGAAGTGGATGTGCTGCCTGTCCGCGGGAATCGGGGCGCCTTCGGCCATGGCGTCCTGGTTGATCAGGAGGTCGTGGTGGCCCATGTTCTCTGGGACGCGTCCCGCCGGCACCGCCTTCACTTCGACGCCCTCGGCGCCGAAGACCACCTTGAACGGGCTCTTGACCGTCGCGTGATTGAGCGGCTGGATGAAGTACGCGCGCGCGCCCTGGTCGCAGGAATCGGCCGCGCCGCTCGCGAGCGCGAGCGTCAGTGCGATGAGCGAAAGCGAGAGATGACGGACCATGCTGCGATTCCCATTCTGTCACGACCGCGCCGGCGTCGCCACGCAGCGCGGGTCGCCGGCCGCGTCGCGGCGCGTTCGGCGTTGCGCGACCACGACATCAACGTCCCTCACCCGATGTCGTCCACGCCGTCGGCGACGCGCTCGGTCACCGCGGGGAAGAGCGACGCGTACTTGAGCCCGCTGCCGGTATTGACGACGACGACCTCCTCGTCGCGGTCGACGCGCCCTTCGTCGATCAGTTGCGACAGCGCGACGATCGTCGTCGCCGCTTCCGGGCACATAAAGAGGCCGTCGGTCGCCATCACCTCGCGCACCGTGGCGAGCGTGGCGTCGCCGTCGACGGCGACCGCGGCGCCGTTCGTTTCGCGCAGGATGCGCAGCACGAGGAAATCGGCGATCGGCTTGGCGGCCCGCAGCCCACCGGGCAGCGTCCTGATCTCGCCCCACGGCTCGCACGCCGCGCGGCCGGCGGAGAACGCCTCGACGATCGGCGCGCAGCCTTCGTACTGCGTCACCACGAACCGCGGCAGCGGGCCCTCGATCCAGCCGAGTTCGCGCAACTCGACGAACGCCTTCCAGATGCCGACGAGGCCCACGCCGCCGCCGATCGGATAGACGACGACGTCCGGCATGCGCCAGCCGAGTTGCTCGGCGATCTCGAGACCCATCGTCTTCTTGCCTTCGAGACGATACGGCTCCTGGAAGGTGTTCGGGCAGAACGCGTCGTGCCCCGCGGCGAATGCGTTCGCGAGACGGCCCCCGCGCGAATTGTGGCCGCCGAACGTGTAGACGCGCTGGCCCGACAGCGTTGCTTCGGTCAGCGTGGCGGCCGGTGCGTCGTCGGGAACGAACACGGTCGCCTCGATCCCCGCACGCCGGCAATACGTCGCCCACGCGTCGCCCGCGTTGCCCGAACTCGATACCGCGACCCGCTTGACGCCAAGCTCGCGCAGGCGCGTCACGCCGACGGCGGCACCGCGCGCCTTGAAGCTGCCGGTCGGGTTGCCGCCCTCGTCCTTGACGTGCAGCGCCCGCATGCGGCGACGCGCGCCCCATGCGAGCGGCAACAGCGGCGTGAAGCCCTCGCCGAGCGTGACCGCGCGCGCGGGGTCCTGCACGGGCAGCAACTCGCGGTAGCGCCACAGCGTCGCCTCGCGCTCGCGCAGATCCTCGCGTCGCAGATCGCCGCGCAGCGTGTCGAGATCGTAGCGGCACAAGAGCGGCCCGCCGCATTCGCAACGCCCGCGCAGCGCATGCGGCGAGTGCGACCGGCCGCACTGCGCGCATTCGAGGTGCGACAGGTACGACCGCGAGGACGCGGTGCCCGACAAGGACTCGCTCCGCGTGCGAGCGAAGTGAAGGGACGACGACATGGATGGCGGGCGAAATTCGCGCTGTCCCCACTATCCTCGCGCGAATGCTTAAAATCAATGCAGTCGAAACCGCGAAACGTCAAGGTTTTCCTTGCCATTCCTTCCCTCCCAGCTCCGCGCGTTCGCGACCGTCGTCGAGCACGGCTCGCTCCGCGCGGCGGCCGACGCGCTCGGGGTCACGCCGGCTGCGGTCTCGTCGTCGCTCGCGTCGCTGCAGCGAGCCGTCGGCGTGCCGCTCCTCGAGCGCGACGGGCGCGGGGTGAAGCTGACGGCCGCGGGCTCGTCGTTCGCCGCCGACGTTCGGCGCATGCTGGCGCTGTCGAGCGGAGCCGTGGCTTCCGCAAAGGCGGCGATGACGTCTTCGGAGGCGCCGCTGCGCATTGCGGCCGTCTCCGCCGCCTGCGACGCGTTTCTCGGCGACCTGCTCGCCCGCTTCATGTCGCGAGTGCCCGGTGCGCCCGTTGCACTCGAAGTGGTGCGCCGCGACGCGCTTTGGCCGCTTATCGAGCAGCGGAGCGCCGACATCGCGTTCGCCGAGGTGCCGCCGCGGCATCCCACGCTTGCGCTGCTCGCGATCCGCCGCAACGAATACGTCGTGGCTGCGCCCGCCGCGCAACGCTACGACAAGGCGGCGCTCGCGCGCTCGCTTTGGCTCGTTCGCGAGCCGGGATCGGGCACGCGCGCGACGACCGACGAATTCCTGCGCGAGTACGGCATCTCGCCGCCGACGCGGACGATCGGATCGGCAGCCGCCATCGTCCGCTGCATTGCGCAAGGCGTCGGCGTGTCGCTGCTGCCTCGCGACGTGATCGCCGCCGACGTCGCCGCGCGACGGGTCCAGGTCGCGCGCACGCCGTTTACGCCGCGTCCGCGTCCCTGGTGCTTCGTCGCGGCCGCCGACCGCGACGCGCCGCCGCTCGCGCGCGCATTCCTCGACGTCGCACTCAGGAGCCGTGTCTTCGTCCCCGCGGGTTGAACGGCACCGCACGGGTGCGAGATCGCTCGACGTGCCAACCGGCGACCGCGCGGCGATAATGTCCGCCCGTGCCGAACGCCGACCGACGATGCCCGACGATTCTCCTCACGCCCTGCGCCTGACGTTCGCGTGGCGCGGCTCGCAGATCAGCCTGGTCGGCGGCGAGCGCGTCGCGATGATCGTTCCGGCGAGCGTTCCCGAACCCGATGTCCCGGCGACGACCGGCTATTCGTTCGCGCTCCTCGACGCGAGTGGCGGCGTGATCTACCGGCGGCCGCTGCATGCGCCCATCCGGCTCGACGCGGAAGCGTTCTCGCCCGGCCGCGGACGCGCGATCGAGCGCGTGCCGCTCGCGAGCACCGAGGGACGGTTCACGCTGCTCGTGCCGGATCGGCCCGACGCGTTCGCGTTCCGTTTGTCGGGCCCGGCGGATCCCGCGCGTCCCGACGATCCTGCGACCGAGCTCCTGCGGCTGGACGTCGACGCATTGCGCAAGGCGAGCCGCGCGCCCGGTGCCGCCGGTCCGGCGACCGGACGGGGCACGAAAGGATGAGCGCGCCGGGCCGCCCCAGGCGCGAATTAGCCCCGAAGCGCGCAGCGCGGAGGGAAAGCCAGTGAGCACTGCCGACGGCTCCGTGGCCGGCACGCAGAAGATCGTCGACCACGGACCCGACGCGCTGCGCTACAACGTGGTGCTGCTCGGCGACGGCTATCGCGCGGCCGAGATGGCGAAGTATCACGCCGACGTGCAGGCATTCGTCGATACGTTCAAGCAGACGGCGCCGTACGATGCACTGTGGTGCGGCATCAACGTGCATCGGATCGACGTCGTGTCGACCGACAGCGGCGCCGACGATCCGGTCGCGTGCGGGGACGGCACCGCCGGCTCCGGTGCGCTCGCGCGCACGTACTTCGACTCGACCTTCTGCAGCAACACGGCGATCCGGCGCCTGCTTGCCTGCGACAGCGTGAGCGCGCGCAACGTCGCGCATGCGCGGGTGCCGGCCGCGCACGTCGTCATCGTCGTCGTCAACTCGCCGCTGTACGGCGGATCGGGCGGCGACGTCGCGACGTTCTCGACGGCGCCGGGCGCGTACGAGATCGCGCTGCACGAAATGGGGCACACGGCGTTCGGCTTCGCCGACGAGTACGAGTACTACGCCGGATGCGGGAGCGGCGAGGCGGGCCACGACGTGTACGCCGGCGGCGAGCCGGTCGAGCCGAACGTCACGCGCAACACCAACCGCGCAACGCTCAAGTGGCGGTCGGTGCTGACGTCGGCGACCGATCCGTTGCCGACGACGGCGAACGCGAACTGCGCGCAGTGCGACCCGCAGCCGAATCCAAAAGCAGCTGACTACGTCGGTGCGTACGAAGGGGCGCGTTACATGCACTGCGGCTGCTACCGGCCCTCCTTCAATTGCCGGATGCGCATGCTCGGCGAGCCGTTCTGCGCCGCATGCCAGAAGGCGATTCGCGATGCGCTCGCGCCGTACCTGCCGGTCGCGTACCAGGGCCTGTGGTGGAAGTCTCCCGCGGGATCCGAAAGCGGCTGGGGCATGAACCTCGCGCACCAGGGCGACATCATCTTCGCGACGTGGTTCACCTACGATGCGACGGGCAAAGCCTGGTGGCTGTCGATGACGGCGCCGATGGTCAGCGGCGGCAACGTCTACGCCGGCACGCTGAACGTAACGAAGGGGCCGGCGTTCAACGCGGTGCCGTTCAACCCGGCGCAGGTCGTCGCGACGCCGGTCGGCAACGGTACGCTGACATTCAGCGACCAGGACAACGGGGCCTTCGCCTACACGGTGAACGGCGTCTCGCAGACGAAGGCGATCACGCGCGAGGTGTTCGGGCCGCTTCCGGTGTGCCGGTTCGGCGTGCAGACCGATCTCGCGAAGGCGACGAACTACCAGGATCTGTGGTGGAAGGACCCGCCCGGCTCCGAATCGGGATGGGGCCTCAACGTCGCGCACCAGGGCAACGTCCTGTTCGCCACGTGGTTCACCTACGACGTCGACGGCTCGCCGCTATGGTTGTCGGCGACGCTCCAGCAGACGGCGGCGAAGACGTACGCGGGCACGCTCAATCGCACGACGGGGCCGCCGTTCGATGCGCTGCCCTGGAGCCCGGCGGGCGTCACCGTGACCCCGGTCGGCAACGCGACGCTGACGTTCGCCGACGGCAATCACGGGACGTTCGCGTACACCGTCAACGGCGTTCATCAGACGAAGGCGATCACGCGCGAGGTGTTCCAGCCGCCGGGAACCGTCTGCCAGTAGCGGCGAGCCAGCGCCATGGCGCGCGGCTGGATCGTTCAGGGATCGCGCGCCCACACGCGCCGTTTCATCGCTTGTTTTTCCTGCCCGACCGGTTGAGCGCGACGGCCGCGCGCACGAGCGCCTTCAGCGCCTTCTCATCGATTGGGTTTCCTTC
>DATIEN010000031.1:0-66877 GCA_035455705.1 Casimicrobiaceae bacterium
AGCGGTCGGGAATTGCCCCCGCTTCTCCTCGTTGTACGAAAGCTTCAGCAGTACGGAGGCCTCTGCGAGAGGATCGCTCTTGGCGTACTTGCGTGCCGATGAATACGCTTCGAATGCCTTCTGGTATTCGCCCGCCCGGTACCATGCGTCGCCCAGCGCATCGAAGACATGGGCGATCTCGCCCTGCTGCAAGTCGCCAAGCTTCTGGCTCGCTTCGAGTGCGCGCGCATAGAGGTTCGCAGCTTCGACGAGCGCATAGGCCGCTTCGGCGCGCTTTGCGGCGATCCGGGCATAACGCCAAGTGGGTTCGAATTCGCCTGCTGCGAGGTAATGCAGCGAAAGAATCCCCGCTGCCTCCTCCGGATAATCCATCTCCTCCTCGAGGTGCTTGGCGACGATGGCATGCAGGCGCCGCCGGTCCTTGTAGGGCAGGCCCTCGTATGCCGCATCGCGCAGCAACGACCGTCGGAACTTCAGGTAGCCGTCGGGCTCCTCCTCGAACAGTTCGTCGAGTCGCTTCCAGTTCGGAACGGGCAGCTCGTCACCCTCATCGATGAACCACACCAGCATCCGTGGGTGAAACGTGAGGCCGAAGACCGCCGCGCGGCGCACGATGGCTCGATCCTCGGGCGCGAGGCCATCGATCTGTGCGATCGCCGCCGCCTCCGCCGAGTCGGGAAGATCGGCGGTGCCGCCCGACTCGATCGCAATGCGCAACAGGTCGCGCAGAAATTGAGGATTGCCGCCCGACCGCTTCGCCACCGTTTCGAGCACGTGCGCCGGAAGCGGATTCTGCTGCGTTCCAAGCTGCGCCATCCGCAGGGCGTCCTGTGGCGCGAGCGGTTTCAGCTCGACACGGACGACGCTGCCGCAATCGGGTGCGCGAAAGCCTGCGCTCGACGTGCGGCGTGTGACGGCGAAAAGCCACGGGCGGGCCTCGAGATGGTCCGAGGCGATCCACGCCAGCAGCTCGGCCGACGCCTCATCCATGTGGTGCGCGTTCTCGATCTCGATCAGGCACGACTTCGGCACGATCGCTTCGAGGAACTTGCCGACCGTCTCGTGCAGCTTCGCGCGCCGGTTCGTTTCGGCGAGCATCGCGACTTCCTGCGTCGGATGGAGCTCGACGCCGAGCGCCATCGCGATCAGCGGCAGCCACGGCGCAAGGTCGGGCACCCTCGCGACGATCTCTTCCTGCACGTGCTCGATGACGGCCGCATCGGGATCGTCACGATCAAATTCGAGGAGGCTTCGCAACAGCTCGCGCCAGACCGCATACGGCGTGGTCGCCGTGTACGCCTCACATGTCGCCTGGATCTTGCGAAAGCCCGCCGCTGCGTCGCGCAGCGCCTCGAGGAGCCGCGTCTTCCCCATTCCGGCCTCGCCGACGACCTCGACGAGGCGACCGGCACCACCGCGCGCGCTGACGAAAGCCTTGCGGATGACGCCGAGCTCCGCGTTGCGTCCGGTGAGCGGCAGCTTCGCGACCGACACGTGCCGCGTCTTCGAGCCTTTCGCGGCGCCGACGGACCACGCCTGCACCGGCGCAGCCTTGCCCTTGACGGCGAACGGCTCGAGCTCGGTCGTCTCGAACAGCGTGTCGGAGCGCTCGAGAATTTCCGCCGTCGCGTAGATCGAGCCGGGCTCCGCCTTCGCCATCAGGCGCGCCGTGAGGTTCACAGCATCGCCCATGATCGTGTACGTGCGCCGGTAGGCGGGGCCGATGTCGCCGGCGAACACCGCGCCGCGGTGCGTGCCGATGCGAATCGGAAGCGGCAACGACGTCGACGCGATCTTGCGCAGCGCGAGCAGCATCCGCTCCTCGTCGTTGCCGGTGGCCTTCGGCGCGCCCGCACTGAGGATCAGCTTGCCGCCGTCGCTGTCGACGTCGGACGCGAGGAATGCGACGTCCTGCTCCACGGCCGCTGCCTGCACGCAGCTGACGATCGCGTGCAGTGCGTGGGCCGCCTCCTGCGCGCCGCGTTCGGCGATCAGCGCGTCGCTTCCCGAGAACTTGATGAAGGCGATGGCGACGGGCCGGTGTTCCGACGCGCCTGCGCCGGCAAGCACCTGCGAGCGGATCGCCGGCGACAGGCACCGCGAGATCGTCTCCGTCGAGAGCTTCGGCGGCGCGACGGCGGACAGTTTCTCCTCGTGCGCGGGCTCGCGAACGAGGAGCTTGCCGCTCGCGACGTCTTCTCCGACGCAGTCAGGCGGAAGCCGTGAAGCCGTCTCCTTGCTGACGACGACCTGGTCCGCTTCCGCGCACGCTTCGGCTGCTGCAAGCTGCGTCCACCCGGGACCCACGGTGAGAAGCTCGTGATGCGACGTGCCGACCGCGAAAAAGTCGAAGCGGCCCGTGTGCACTCCCTGCGACATGCGCAAGCGGACACTGACGCCGGGAAGCTCGATCAGACCGACGCTTGCGAGCACCTCGCGCATCCGTCCGGCGGTGCCGCAGGCGCGAATCGCATGCTCATCGCCCTCGAACCACAGCAGCAGCGCGTCGCCGCCGAACTTGAGCAGCGTGCCGCCGCGATCGTAGGCGACGCCGAGGAGTTCGCCGAACACCTTCTCGATCGCATCGGTGATCTGCTCGGCGCCCTCGCGACCCTTCTGCGCGAGCGCTTCCGACAGCTTCGTGAACCCGGAAACGTCGGCGAACACCGCCGTGCCTTCGAGCGACCACGATTCCGCCAGCGGATCGTCTGCAAGGTGCTGCTGCAGGACGCGCGGCACGTACAGGCCGGCGCGCTCCGGGCGGCCGAAGTCCTGCAGCGTCTTCTCGCGCTGAACGAAGTTGTCGTCTACGACCGGTGTCATCGTGCAATACTCTACCGGGCCCGCGAAAGGCGCTGCAATTCGAATTTTCGAAGCCCGGACTACGGAATATGAACGAAAACCTGTGGGCGCGGCTTGAACAGGCGGCAAGGGCCGCGGCCGCCCGCGCCTACTGCCCCTACAGCCGCTTCGCGGTCGGTTGCGCGGTGCTGACGGCAGACGGCGCGATCGCGAATGGCTGCAACGTCGAGAACGCGTCGTACGGCCTCACGTCGTGCGCCGAGCGCAATGCGATCTTCCGCGCGGTCGGCGACGGGGCGACGTCGATCACCGCGCTGGTCGTCTACACGCCGACCGCTGCGCCGGTCACCCCATGCGGCGCGTGCCGGCAGGTGATCGCCGAGTTCGGACGCGACGCGCGCATACGCATGATATGCGACGGCGCGGAAGCGATCGAGCGCGGCATCGACGAACTGCTGCCGGCCGGGTTCACGCTGACCAGACCCGCGTAGGGCCGGCGACGCCTTCGCGCCCGAAGTCCCTCGCCGCCGCTATAGATTCGGCGCAAGCCGCCGGCGCGCCGTCGCGACGTCGAGGCCGGCGCGCCGCGCGAAGTCCTCGACCTGATCGGCGCCGATCCTGCCCACCGCGAAATAGCGCGCGTCCGGGTGGGCGAGATAGAACCCCGACACCGACGCCGCGGGCAGCATCGCGAAGCTCTCGGTGATCGTCATGCCCGCTTCGTCCGCGCGAAGCGCCTGGAAAAGGTCGGCCTTGACCGAGTGATCCGGGCAGGCAGGGTAACCGGGCGCAGGACGGATCCCGCGATACGCCTCGCGGATCAGGCCCGCGTGGTCGAGCGTCTCGCCGGCGGCGTAGCCCCACAGCTTGGTGCGCACCTCGCGGTGCAGCCATTCCGCGCACGCCTCGGCGAGGCGATCGGCGAGCGACTTCAGCATGAGCGCCGAGTAGTCGTCGTTCGCCGCCTTGTAGGCGGCGACGCGCGCCTCCACCTCCCCGCCCGCGGTGACCGCGAAGCCGCCGACGTAGTCGCGCAATCCGCTCTCCCGCGGCGCGACGAAATCGGCAAGGCAGTAGTTGGGCTTGCCGGCCGGGCGCTCGTTCTGCTGGCGGAGGTTGCGCCACGTGAACAGTTCCTGCGTGCGCGTGTCGTCGGCGAACAGCACGATGTCGTCGCCGCTCGATGCGGCCGGCCAGAACGCGACGGCGCCGTCGGCGGTGAGCCAGCGCTCGGAGACGATTCGCGCAAGCATCGCTCGTCCTTCGGCCAGCAGGTTGCGCGCGGCCTCGCCGACGACCGCATCGTCGAGGATCGCCGGATAGGGTCCCGACAGCTCCCACGCCTGGAAGAACGGGCCCCAGTCGATGAACGAAGCGACGACGCCGAGGTCGACGTTGCGCAGCGTGCGCCGGCCGACGAACGTCGGCTGCGGCGGCGCGTAATGCTGCCAGTCGCCCGCGAACCGGTTCGCGCGCGCGGCGTCAAGCGAAACGAGCTTCGGCCCGCGCTTGCCCGCGTGCTGCACCCGGATCTTCGCGTAATCGTCGGCGACTTCCGCGACGTAGGCATCGCGTTGCTCCATCGAAAGGAGGCTCGAGACCACGCCGACCGCGCGCGAGGCGTCGGGTACGTACACCGTCGGCCCGTTCGCGTAATTGGGCGCGATCTTCACCGCCGTGTGCACCCGCGACGTCGTCGCGCCGCCGATCAGCAGCGGCACGCGGAAATCCTCGCGCTGCATCTCCGAGGCGACGTGCGCCATCTCCTCGAGCGACGGGGTGATCAGGCCCGACAATCCGATCGCGTCCGCATTGCATTCGCGCGCCGTCGCGAGAATCTTCTGCGCCGGCACCATCACGCCGAGGTCGATCACCTCGAAGTTGTTGCACTGGAGCACGACGCCGACGATGTTCTTGCCGATGTCGTGCACGTCGCCCTTTACCGTCGCCATCACGATGCGGCCCTTCGCGCGCGATGCGATGCCCGTCGCCGCCTTCTCGGCCTCGATGAACGGGATCAGGTGCGCGACCGCCTGCTTCATCACGCGCGCGCTCTTGACGACCTGCGGCAGGAACATCCTGCCCGCACCGAAGAGATCGCCGACGACGTTCATGCCGTCCATCAGCGGTCCCTCGATCACCGCGATCGGACGACCACCGCGCGCCGCGACCGCCTGCCGAGCCTCTTCGGTGTCTTCGACGACGAACGTCGAGATGCCCTTGACAAGCGCATGCGAAAGCCGCGCCTCGACGCTCGCGTCGCGCCAGGACAAGTCCTCCTCGGCCTTCTTCCCCTGTGTCTTGTAAGTCTCCGCGAACGCGACGAGCTTCTCCGTCGCGTTGCCGCCGTCGGCGGGCGAGCGATTCAGCACGACGTCCTCGACCAGCGTGCGCAGCTTCGGGTCGAGCTCGTCGTAAACTCCGAGCTGGCCCGCATTGACGATGCCCATCGTGAGGCCGGCGCGGATCGCGTGGTAGAGGAACACGGTGTGGATCGCTTCGCGGACCGCGTCGTTGCCGCGGAAGCTGAAGCTCACGTTCGAGATGCCGCCCGATACCTTCGCGTGGCGAAGGTGCTCGCGGATCCACGCCGTCGCGCGAATGAAGTCGACCGCGTAGTTCGCGTGCTCGTCGATGCCGGTGGCGATCGCGAACACGTTCGGGTCGATGACGATGTCTTCCGGCGGAAAGCCGACCCGCTCCACCAAAAGGTCGTATGCTCGCTTGGCGATGCCGATGCGCCGCTCGAACGTGTCGGCCTGGCCCTTCTCGTCGAAGCACATCACGATCGCCGCGGCGCCGTAGCGGCGGACGAGCTTCGCCTGGCGCAGGAACTCGCCCTCGCCCTCCTTGAGCGAAATCGAGTTGACGACGGGCTTTCCCTGGACACACTTGAGCCCCGCCTCGATCACGTCCCATTTCGACGAGTCGATCATCACGGGAACGCGTGCGATGTCGGGCTCGGCGGCGATCAGATTCAGGAAGCGGACCATCGCCACCTTCGAATCGAGCATCGCCTCGTCCATGTTGACGTCGATCATCTGCGCGCCGGTTTGCACCTGCTGGCGCGCGACCTCGACGGCGGCGGCGTAGTCGCCGGCGAGGATCAGCTTCGCGAAGGCGCGCGAGCCGGTGACGTTCGTGCGTTCGCCGACGTTGACGAACAGCGAGTCGGGGCCGATGTCGAGCGGCTCGAGGCCGGCGAGCCGCAAAACGCCGCCCGCGCGGCGCTGGGCCGTCCCTAGCCGCGCGCACCCCCCGGGGGGCGGCGCAGCGGCGGAAGCCGCAAGCGTGGGGGGATCATCAGGCAACCGCGAGCTCCGCCTCTGACGGAAGCTTGCGCGGAGGAACGTCGCGCACGGCGTCGGCGATCGCGCGGATGTGCGCGGGCGTGGTTCCGCAGCAGCCGCCCACCAGGTTGACGAAGCCGCTTCGCGCGAACTCGGCGATCATCCGCGACGTCTCTGAGGGCGTCTCGTCGTAGCCGGTGTCGGACATCGGGTTCGGCAATCCGGCGTTCGGGTAGCACGAGACGAACGTGTCGGCAATTCGCGCGAGCTCCGCGATGTACGGTCGCATGAGCGCTGCGCCGAGCGCGCAGTTCAGGCCGACCGCGAGCGGATTCACGTGGCGCACCGAGTTCCAGAAGGCGGCCGGCGTCTGCCCGGACAGCGTGCGTCCGGAAGCATCGGTGATCGTTCCCGACACGATGATCGGCAGACGCGCGCCGCGGCGGTCGAACGCGTCCTCGATCGCGAACAGCGCCGCCTTCGCGTTCAGCGTGTCGAACACCGTCTCGACGAGCAGGATGTCCGCTCCACCTTCGATCAACCCGTCGACCGCTTCCGCATAGGCGACAACGAGCTCGTCGAAGCGGACGTTCCGTGCCCCCGGATCGTTGACGTCCGGCGAGATCGACGCCGTGCGGTTGGTTGGTCCCAATGCGCCAGCGACGAAGCGCGGGCGATCCGGCGTCCGTGCGGTCCAGCGATCCGCAGCTTCGCGCGCAATGCGGGCGGCCGCCTCGTTGATCGCGCGCGCCTCGTCCTGCATGCGGTAATCGGCCTGCGCGATCCTTGTCGCGCTGAACGTGTTCGTCTCGACGATGTCGGCGCCCGCCTCGAAGTAGGCGTCGTGGATCGAACGCACGGTCGCCGGTTGGGTGAGCGATAAAAGATCGTTGTCGCCCGCGAGATCCTTCGGGTGATCGTGGAAGCGGCCGCGAAAGTCGCGCTCCGACAGGCGGCACTGCTGAATCTGCGTGCCCATGGCCCCGTCGAGGATCAGGATGCGCTCGCGAAGCAGCCGGGTCAGGTCCGCTGTGCGGTCGTGTTGCATCCGGCTACTTTAGCAAACCGAGCACCGTCTTCGTTTTGAACGGGAGAATGGCGCAGGGCGCGCAAACCCAGCGCAAACCTAAAGCGTCAGCGACATGTACGTGACGCCCGGCAGCGGATTGCGATAGTACGGCGCGCACTCGCGAAAGCCGAGTGCGACGTAGAGCGCTCGCGCGCGCGCCATCGTGGCGAGCGTGTCGAGCTTCAGCGTTTGGTAACCGAGCGTGCGCGCGCGTTCGAGCAGCACGTCCATCAACGCGTGGCCCACATGGCCGCCGCGCGCATGCGGCACGACGTAAAGGCGCTTCACCTCGCCGACCGCATGGTCGCCTTCGTCGGGCAGCGGCCGCAACGCGACGCAGCCGACCGCTTCGCTGTCGTGGACGGCGAGAAGCAGCGCGCCCCGCGGCGGCTGGTACGCGCCCGGCAGCGACGCGACCTCGTCGGCGAAGCCCTGGAAGCAGAGATCCACGCCGATCGACGCCGCGTACGCTTCGAACAGGCGCCGAATCGCGGGCACGTCGTTTGCGCCGGCATCGCGTATGGCTACGCGCGTCACGACGCGGGACACGTGATCGCCTTGACGTCGGTTCCCGCGTACTGGGCCGACAGGTCCCGCACGCGCGCCGCCAGCGGCTCGGGCGCGTCGCGCACGACGAGCACCGACTGCGGCGATGTTCCCTGCGGGCGCGGCTCGACGTGCGTGCCGATGACGCCGCGCGCAGCCAACGTCTCGGCACGCGTGTTCGCCGCCGCCTCGGTGCGGAACATCCCGAGCGAAACCGTGAACTGCCCGTGCGGGTAGTCGACGACGGACAGGTCACCGATCGATTGCCCCCGCAGGTCCGCCGCCCGGCGGTCGGCCGCGGCACGCGTGGGCATGCCGCCGAGGTTCACCCAGTACAGCGCGTCGGCGGCGAGCGCCCGCTGCGAGACCTGGCGCGCGCTGACCAGCGCCTCGAGCTCGCCCTGTGCGCGCGGTCGATCCGTGTCGGCGAACGGACCCCATTCGAGACAGACGAGCTTCGGCGGAACGACCGCCGCCACGTCGCGAGGCGTCATCAGCTTGATCCGCTCGGGCGCTACCTGCTCGCTCAGCCGGTCCGCCTCGCTTCGCGCCGCCCGATCGAGCCGCGCATAGGCGAAAAGCGCCAGATTGACGAGGATCAGCAGTACGACGGCCGCGCGCATCCGCACCTGGTTCTGGGGCCGCGCGCGAGCGCCGGCAAGCGGCAACGATCGGACGATCGGTCAGGCGCGCGGCAGGAGGGCGAGCACGAGCACGCCTTCGAGCACGAGATTATCCACGACCTCGACGGGCGGCTCCAAATGCGGCGCGACGTCGCCCTGCGCGCCGCCGGCGACATAGCAGGTGATGCCGGCGCGATCTCCGCGCAGACGCCGCCGCATCTCGCCGATCGCGCCGCAGATCGCCTGCACGGCGCCGGAGTAGACGGCGTCCGGCGTGTTGGTCGGGAAGTCGCGGTATTCGCCGGGCGGCGTGCGCAGCGCCGCCGTGTTGTCGGCGAGCGCCCGCAGCATGAGCCGCACGCCGGGGACGATGAGACCGCCGAGGAACGCGCCGTCCGCGTCGAGGGCGTCGATGGTCACCGCGGTCCCGGCGTTGACGACGATGCAGGGTGCCGGCGCCGCCTCGTCCGCGGCAACCGCACGCCGGCGCGCGGCGACGAGAGATGCCCAGCGGTCGGCGCCGAGTTGCGACGGCGTCTGGTAGGAATTGGTAACGCCGCCCGCGTTCGCGGTGGCATTCAGCCATTCGATCGGGAGTCGCCAGCGCGCGAGCTGGCCTTCGACGCGAACGCGGGCGGCCTCGCCCGCGACGTTGACGCCGACGGCCCGCATGGGCCGCTCGAGGTTCTGCCAATCGCGTACGGCGAGCGAGCCGATGTCCTGATTGGCGACCGCCCCGCGCGCGGTCCAGCCGCGCGGCCCGCGCAGCGCCCATTTGAGCCGGCTGTTGCCGACGTCGATGACGAGAATCTGGCTCAAGGCGAACGCAACGTGCGGCGGCGCCGGCGCGGCGCCCGAGCGGTCAGGCGCGGCGGAGCGAGATCTCTCCGGCCAGGAAGCGCGCCCGGCGCGGCCCGTCGGCAAGCACCAGCGCGCCGGTGCTGTCGACGCCCGCCACGGTGCCCTTCACCTGCTCGCCATCGGGCAGCAGGAGCTTCACCGGCTTGCCCTGGTAGGCGTGGCGCCGCTGCCATTCGGCCGCGAACGGCATGAAGCCCTGCGCCGCATACTGCGACAGGCTGGCGGCCAGCTCGGACACGAGACGGGCGAGCAGCTTGTTGCGGTCGATCGGCGGCGCACCGCGCCCTGCCACGGTGGCGAGGTCGCTGACCGGCTGCGCGATGTCGCGCTTCACGTTCTGCGGCAGGCGGATGTTGAGGCCGACGCCGACGACCACCGTCGACGGCCCGAGCGCGTCGCCGTTCAGCTCGACGAGGATGCCGCCGACCTTGAGGTGGCGGTGCACGAGGTCGTTCGGCCACTTGAGCTCGACGCCCGACAGGCCCTCGGCCTCCAGCGCGCGGACGACCGCGACGCCGACGGCGAGCGAAAGACCCGCGACGAAGCCGGCACCTTGCTCGAAGCGCCAGCCGAGCGAGAAGGTGAGGCTGCCTCCGGCCACGGCGGTCCAGACACGGCCCCGCCGGCCGCGGCCGGCCGTCTGCCATTCGGCCGCCAGCACGGCGCCGTGGATGTCGCGCCGCGCGGCCCGACGCAGAAGCTCGGTCGATGTCGAGTCGACCTGGTCGGTGACTTCGACGGCGATCGCCGGATGCAGCGGAATCGCCGATCCGGCCGGTGCGACCAGATCGTCGTCGTTGGCGGCCGGCAGAAGCGGCGCCTTGGCGTCCGCAGGCGCGACGTCGACCCCAAGCGCCTCGAGCGCGGTCCGGATCTCCTTGACGTCGAGGAAGTCGGGCGTCGCGAGCAGCCGATAACCGCGACCGCGGACGCGCTCGAGCGCGAGCCCCGCCGTTTCAGCTTGCTTCAGGAGTTGCGAGACCCGGGCGCGCGTCAATCCCACCGTCGCGGCAAGATCTTCGCCCGAGTGGAAAGCGCCGTCTGAAAGTTGGCGCAGAAGCGAGAAACCAAGAGGAGTAAGCACTAACCCACGCGGCCGTCGGAAACGATTGATTCTAGCAGACTCGACGTGCATTTGCACGGATTTTGTCTGCGCGGCAAAGCCTTCAAATGCCATGTGCGGCCGCAGCATTGCCTTTCAAGTCGGCTTCAGCACGCCGCGCCGGATCTGGTCCTGTTCGATCGATTCGAAAAGCGCCCGGAAGTTGCCTTCGCCGAAGCCTTCGTTGCCTTTGCGCTCGATGATTTCGAAGAAGATCGGCCCGATCACCGTCGCCGTGAAGATCTGCAGCAGCATCTCGTCACGGCCCGGCGAACCGTCGATCAGGATCCGGTTGCGCGCAAGCCGCGCCGTATCTTCGCGGTGGCCCGGAAGGCGTGTCGCCAGGGCCTCGTAATACGTGTCCGGCGTGTCCTGGAAGGCAACGCCCGTTTCGCGCAATGCCTCGACGGTCGCGTAGATGTCGCGCGTGCCGAGCGCGACGTGCTGGATGCCTTCGCCGCGATAATCCACCAGGTATTCCTGGATCTGGCTCCTGTCGTCGGCGCTCTCGTTGATCGGGATGCGAATGCCCCCGTCGGGGCTCGTCATCGCCTTGCTCTTCAAGCCCGTCAGCTGGCCCTCGATGTCGAAGTAGCGGATCTCGCGGAAGTTGAACAGCCGCTCGTAGAAGCCCGCCCACTCGATCATGCGTCCGCGATGGACGTTGTGCGTCAGGTGGTCGATGTACGTGAGGCCCGCGCCGACCGGATGCTGGTCGACGTTCGGAAACGGCACGAAGTCGATGTCGTAGATGGACACACCGGTGCGGTCGTGCGTCGGGTAGCGGTCGACGAGGTAGATCAGCGAATCGCCGATGCCCTTGATCGCCGGGATGTTGAGCTCCATGGGGCCGGGATGCGCCTCGACGCCCCACGCGCCGTTCGCGACGCAGTGCGCGTATGCCTTCGCCGCGTCCTTCACACGGAACGCGATCGCGCAGATCGAAGGCCCGTGGACGCGCGCGAACGACTGGGCGAACGAGTGCGACTCGGCGTTGACGATGAAGTTGATCGTGCCCTGGCGGTAAAGCAGCACGTCCTTCGAACGGTGCTTCGCGATCGCGGTGAAGCCCAGATGCTCGAACAGCCGTCCGAGCGCCTGCGGATCGGGCGCCGCGTATTCGACGAACTCGAACCCGTCCGTGCCTGCCGGGTTGTCCCACCGATCGGCTTTCGTGTCGGATGCCATGCGCTCGACTCCGTCCGCGTGTCGATCTCCGATGTTAGCTTGGATCCCAGGCGGCGCGGCGCCCCGCCGGACGCACGAGCGCTCAGCCGGGCTCGCCCATCGCGCGGACGAGCTGCGCGTGCAGCGCGGGGTCTCCGCACGCGAGGACGTCGCCGCCGCGGTCGCACGCGCTTCCGTCCCAGGCCGTGACGACGCCGCCCGCGTTCTCGATCAGCGGAATCAACGACTGGATGTCGTAGGCGTTGAGGCCGGTCTCGATCACGACGTCGACGAGACCCATCGCGACCTGCGTATAGCAGTAGCAGTCGCCGCCGAAGCGGACGAGCCGCGCGCGCTCGCTCGCCTGCTCGTAGGCGTGGCGCTGGCGGGGGGTGACGAAGTGCCGCGGATCCGTCGTCGCGACGATGGCCTCGTCGATGCGCGGGCAGCGGCGCGTGCGAAGGCGCCTCCGCGCATCGCCTCGCATCCATTCGGCGCGGCCGTTCACGCCGACGAACGATTCGTCCACGTACGGCTGATGCGTGACGCCGACGACGGGCCGCTCGCCATCGTGCAGCGCGATCAGCGTCGCCCAGTGAAGGTGGCCGACGATGAAGCTTCGCGTGCCGTCGATCGGATCGATGACCCACGTGTAGCGGGAGGTGCCTGGTTTGCGCCCGTGCTCCTCGCCTTCGATCCCGTGATCGGGATAGCGCGCCGCGATGGCGTTGCGGATGACAGCCTCCGCCGCGCGGTCGGCCTCGGTCACCGGGTCGTAGCCGCGCGCGCCGCCCTTGTCGTCGACGGCGATCGTTTCGCGGAAGTGCGGCAGGATCGCGCGCCCCGCGTCGCGCGCGGCCTGCAGCGCGAACGCCGCGAACGCCTCGTCGCGCGCGGCGTCAGCGACCGGCGCCTCGGGCGGCCGCGAGCGTGCGGAGCTCATTTCAGCCATCGCGAGGAACGATGGACACGCCGGCGACCTTTTCTTGCGCCTCGACGAGCGAGGCCACGTAACGCTCGCCGAAGCCCAGCGCGTTCGCGGTGACGAGGCTCTGGTGCACGGCCTCTCCGACGATCGACGGCAGCATCATCGACTCGGCGAAGTGCGTGTAGTAGCGCAGATCCTTGGCGGCGTTCGACAGCGTGAATTTGAGTCCCGACAGGTCGCCGCCTTCGAGCATGCGACCGACGATCATCTGGAAAAGTCCCGAATTGACGGCGCCTGCCGAGACGACCTGATGCAGCTTGCGGATCGACAGCCCGGACTTCGCCGCCGCCGCGCACGCTTCGGCCGTCGCCGTGCAGATCGCCTGCGCCATGAAGTTGTTGATGAGCTTCAGCACGATGCCGTGCCCGGGCGGACCGGCGTGCACGATGTTCTCGCAGAACGCCGCGAAGGTGGGTCGAAGTTCCTCGAACGTCGCGTCGTCCGCACCCACCATGATGTTGAGACGGCCCTCCTCCGCCTCGACCGGCGTGCGCGCGAGCGGCGCATCGACGAAGCGCACGTTCTGCTCGGCGAGAACCTTGCGCATCCGCGTCGTCGTCGCGGGCTCGCTCGTCGACGTGTCCACGACGATCAGCCCCTGCCGGGCGGCACCTGCGACGCCGTCGGCGCCGAGCACGACCTCCTCGACTTGCGGGGCGCCGGTGACGCACAGGATGACGATGTCGGCGTTGGTTGCCAACTCGGCATAGGTCGACGCCTCGGTGGCGCCTGCGGCGAGCAGGTCCTCGGCGGGCTCGCGATTGCGATGCACGCGAAGCGCGAGCGGGAAGCCTTTCGCGAGAAGGTTCTTCGCGATGCCGTGCCCCATGAGTCCGACGCCGACGAAGCCGATGCGCGGTCTTTCCATGCGAAGCCTCCTATTGGACGGTGACCGGGTCGAGCGCGACGAGCCGCGCGCGGCGCCGCTCGTGCAGCGTCATCCACAATCCGCTCGCCGCGATGACGATCATGCCCGCGATCCGGTACGCGTCCGGGAAATCGCCATAGAGAAGCCACCCGAGAAGCATCGCCCAGACGAGCTGCATGTAGGTGAACGGCGTCAGCGCCGACGCCGGGGCGAGCCGGAATGCGAGGATGAAGAGGAAGTGACCGACGGTTCCGAAGAGCCCGCCGCAGACGATCAGCAGCACGTGCGTCCACGGCATCGACGGCGGCCAGGCGAAGCCCGGCGCGAGCACGGACATGACGAACGTGCCGATGATCGCGGGATAGAAGAGCAGCACGCGCGGATCCTCGCCGGCGAGCACCCGCGTCGTGACCTGGTAGCACGCGTAGAACAGCGCGGCGCCGAGGCCGAAAAGCACGGCGCCCTGGAAGACGTCGCTGCCCGGCTGCACGATCAACAGCATGCCGGCGACCCCGACGACGACGAACGCGATGCGCGACTGCGTGAGCCGCTCCCCGAGGATCAGGCGGCCGAGCAGCACGACGATGATCGGGGTCGAATAATTGAGCGCGGTCGCCTCGGCCAGCGGCAGCGAGCGCAGCGCGTTGACGAAGAACAGCGACGAGGCGAGCAGCAGGATGCCCCGGAACGCCTGGATGCGCAGGCGATTCGTGCGCAGCAAGCCGAGGCGCATGGTCGGGCCGAGCCACAGCACCATCGCGACGAACTGCACGGCGTAGCGCGCGAAGACCAGCACCGGCACGGGGTAGCGCTGCGTCATGAACTTGGTGATCGCATCGAGCGCCGTGAAGCAGAGAACCGCGCTCGAGATGAGGAGGACCGCCCGCGTCGGGACGTGAGAGTGACGCACGCGCGGATTATCGCCGAATCGAGGCGTCGCGACCCTTCGGGCATAATCGCCGCTGCAGCAACGTCGCTTACTGCATGCGCGCGGAGGTCAACAGATGGCGCCCGTATCGCTCGTCCGATGGATGTCGATCGCAAGCCTTGCGGCATTCGCTGCGCTGGCCGCCCTCGCCGCGCCTATCGCGCACGCCGAGGGCACGCCGGGCGCGAAAACGAACCGCGTCGTCATGCAGGTCAGCGACAACGACCCGGGCAAGTGGAACCTCGCGCTCAACAACGCGAAGAACCTGCAGGCGGACCTCGGGGCCGGCAACGTCGAGATCGAGATCGTCGCCTACGGCCCCGGGATCGCGATGTTGAAGGCCGACTCGATCGTCGGCAACCGGATCGGAGAGGCGCTCGGGCACGGCGTCAAGGTAAGCGCCTGCGAGAACACGATGCACGGGCAGAAGCTCGTCAAGGCGGACATGCTCGACGGGATCGGGTACGTGCCGGCCGGCGTCGTCGAGATCATGCGCAAGCAGCAGGAGGGGTGGGCGTACCTTCGGCCGTAGCGAACCGTTGCCGAGCGAGGCGCGACGGTTCTGGAGCGGGTGAAGGGAATCGAACCCTCGTATGCAGCTTGGGAAGCTGCCGTTCTGCCATTGAACTACACCCGCGTCTTGCCTGCGATCCCCCTTCACGCGCGTTGCCGGTCGAGAAGTGTCGCCAGCGTCCGCGCGGAATTGTAGCGCTCCGCACGTCGGCTGACCTGTTTCCGAATATGTCCGCCGCGGGCGAAGCGGCGGATAACCGCCTAAACTAGCAGGTTTGAGCGTATCGGCCACCCGATCGGCCCGCGGGAATCAACACCCGGTCCCAATGTCCTAGCTCGATGTCTGCGTCCCGCCGTTCCGTCGTCGTCATCGCCTGCCTGCTCATCGTCGCAGGCGTTGCCGCATTCGCGTTCCGCTTCGTCCCCGGTTCGCGCGCCGCACAGCCCAAGGCCGTGCCCGCCGTGCCGGTCAGCGTAGGCAAGGTCGCGCTGCAGACGGTTCCGGTGCGCCTTCGCGCAATCGGCAACGTCGAGCCGTACACGACGGTGGCCGTGAAGGCGCGCATCGACGGCCAGATCGTCGCGGTGCACTTCAAGGAGGGCCAGGAAGTACGTATCGGCGAGACGCTGTTCGAAATCGACCGCCGCCCGTTCGAGGCTCAGCTCGCGCAGGCGCAGGCGAACCTCGGCAAGGACAAGGCACTGCTCGATCACGCGAACGAGCAGGAGCGGCGCTACAAGGAACTGCTCGCCCAGAAGTTCATCTCGCCCGACGCGTACGCGCAGATCAGGACGAACGTCGAGACGGCGGCCGCGCAGGCCCGCGCGGACGAGGCCGCCATCGACAGCGCCAGGCTGCAGCTCGGCTACTGCACGATCCGCTCGCCGATCACCGGTTTCACCGGCAAGATCCAGATTCAGGAAGGCAACCTGGTCAAGGCGAACGACACCAATCCGCTCGTCGTCATCAACCAGGTCGTGCCGATCAACGTCTCGTTCTCGGTTCCCGAGCAGTCGCTCGCGTCCGTGCGCAAGTATCAGGCCGACGGCGAGCTGCAGGTGAGCGCGCAGGTCCCGAATGCGAGCGTTGCGGCGATCGCGGGCAAGCTTTCGTTCATCGACAACTCGACGGACGCATCCACCGGGACGATCAAGCTCAAGGCGCAATTCCCGAACACCGACAAGGCGTTGTGGCCGGGCCAGTTCGTCGATGTCGTGATGACGCTGACGCACGAGGACAACGCGCTCGTCGTGCCGGCCACGGCGATCCAGAACGGGCCGAACGGCCAGTACGTCTTCGTCGTCAAGGACGACAAGAGCGTCGAGCTGCGCGACATCAAGGTGGCGCGAAGCGAGAAGGACGTCGCGGTGATCGCGTCGGGACTCAATCCCGGCGAGACCGTCGTCACCGTCGGCCAGTTGCGGCTTGCGCCGGGCAGCAAGATCGTGATCGCCGACGCCAAGGCGAACGAGTAGGCGTCGACCGGCATGACGACGGAATCGACAGGTCCGGCACCGCGCGGCCAGGCCGGCGCGAACATCGCTGCGCTCTTCGTCGGCCGGCCGGTCATGACGACGCTCGTCATGATCGGCATCCTCATCTTCGGCATCGTCAGTTACCGCCTGTTGCCGGTGAATTCGCTGCCGAACGTCGACTTCCCGACGATCCAGGTCTCCGCCAGCCTGCCGGGCGCGAGCCCCGACACGATGGCGTCGGCGGTCGCCACGCCGCTCGAGAAGCAGTTCTCGACGATCGCCGGCATCGATTCGATGACGTCGCAGTCGACGCTCGGCAGCACGTCGATCACGATCCAGTTCTCGCTCGACCGCAACATCGACGCCGCGGCGCAGGACGTTCAATCCGCGATTGCCGCTGCCGCCCGCCAACTTCCGTCGTCGATGCCGAATCCGCCGACGCAGCGCAAGGTCAATCCGGCGGACTTCTCGATCATCCTGCTCGCCCTCACGTCCGACTCGCAGCCGCTGTCGGTCGTCGACGATTACGCCGAGAACAACCTCGCGCAGCGCATCTCGACGATCAGCGGCGTCGCGCAGGTCCAGGTGTTCGGCTCCCAGCAATACGCGGTTCGCGTCCAGCTCGATCCCAACGCGCTCGCCACCCGCGGTATCGCGCTGACCGACGTCGAGCAGGCGATCGGCAACGCCAACGTCAACATCCCGACCGGCACGCTTTACGGCGCCGAGCGCGCGACGTCGGTGATGGCAACCGGCCAGTTGAACGACGCGAAGGAGTACGCGCCACTCATCGTCAGCTACCGCAACGGGGCACCGGTGCGCCTCGACCAGATCGGCCGCGTCTTCGACAGCGTGCAGAACGACAAGGTCGCGGCCTGGTACAACGGCACGCGCGGGGTCGTGCTCGCGATCAGTCGGCAACCGGGTACGAACACGATCGAGGTCGTCGACGCGATCCGCGCGATCCTGCCGTCGTTCCAGGCGCAGCTGCCACCCTCGATCAAGCTGTCGATTCTCTACGACCGCTCGCAGTCGATCCGCGAATCGGTGCGCGACGTCCAGTTCACGCTGCTGCTCGCGCTCGGCCTCGTCATCGGCGTGATCTTCGTTTTCCTGCGCAGCGTCACCGCCACGCTCATCCCGAGCCTCGCGCTGCCGATGTCGATCATCGGCACGTTCTCGGTGATGTACCTGATGGGGTACAACCTCGACAACCTGTCGCTGATGGCGCTCACCCTCTGCGTCGGCTTCGTCGTCGACGATGCGATCGTCGTGCTCGAGAACATCACGCGGCACATGGAGATGGGCAAGAACCGGCTGCAGGCGACGCTCGACGGCACGAAGGAGATCGGCTTCACCGTGGTGTCGATGACGCTGTCGCTGCTCGCCGTATTCATCCCGGTGCTGCTGATGGGCGGCATTTTGGGACGCCTGCTGCACGAGTTCGCCGTCACGATCATGGTGGCCGTGCTGCTGTCCGGCTTCATCTCGCTGACGCTGACCCCGCTGCTGTGCAGCCGCATGCTGAAGGTCGAGCACGCCGACCAGCACGGGCGCATCTTCCGTGCGAACGAGCGGGCGTTCCAGGCGGTGCTTCGCGCGTATCGCGGAAGCCTCGGTTGGGCGCTGCACCACCGCCGCGTCACGATGGTCGTCTTCTTCGCGATCTTCGCGGGCACCGCACTGCTTTTCGCGTGGATGCCCAAAGGCTTCCTGCCGAGCGACGACGTCGGCCAGCTTTTCGTGATCACGGAGGCCGCGCAGGACATCTCGTTCGACGCGATGAAGAACCTGCAGCAGCAGGTCGCCGAGATCATCCGCCGCGACCCGAACGTCGAGAACGTCATGTCATTCGTGGGCGCGGGCGGCCCGAGCGCGTCGCTCAACCAGGGGCGGCTCTTCGTGACGCTCAAGGCGCGCGAAGAGCGACAGACCGCCGAACAGATCGTGCGCGAGTTGCGGCCGAAGCTGACGCGCATTCCCGGCATCAACGCCTACGTGCAGAACGTCCCCGCCATCCGCATCGGCGGGCGCCTGTCGAAGAGCGAGTACCAGTACACGGTCCAGGCACCCGACACCCACGAGCTCTACGAGTGGGCGCCGAAGATCGAGGCGAAGCTTCGGTCGCTCCCCGGCCTCTCCAACGTCACGAGCGACCTGCAGATCACGCAGCCGCAGATCACCGTCGACATCGACCGCAACAAGGCGTCCGCGCTCGGCGTGTCCGCGCAGACGATCGAGAACACGCTCTACGACGCGTACGGATCGCGCCAGGTATCGACGATCTACGCGCCGACGAACCAGTACTGGGTCGTGATGGAGCTCGAGCCACGCTACCAGACCGACCCGTCGGTGCTGTCGCTGCTGTACGTGCGGTCGAATACCGGGGCGCTCGTGCCGCTCAACGCGGTCGCCACGCTGAAGCCGACGATCGGGCCGCTCGCGATCAACCACCAGGGGCAGCTTCCGTCGGTCACCATCTCGTTCGACCTGGCGCCGGGTGTCGCGCTTTCGCAGGCCATCGACGAGATCGACCGCGCGAGCGCTCAAATGCAGCTGCCGCAATCGCTGATCGGCACATTCCAGGGCACCGCACAGGCGTTCCAGTCGTCGCTGCGCGGGATGGGCATCCTGCTCGCGCTCGCGGTGTTCGTGATCTACCTCGTGCTCGGCATCCTCTACGAAAGCTTCATTCATCCGGTGACGATCCTGTCGGGGCTGCCGACGGCTGGCTTCGGCGCGCTCGTGACGCTCCTGCTGTTCGGAAGCGACCTCAACATGTACGCGTTCGTCGGCATCATCATGCTGATCGGCATCGTCAAGAAGAACGCGATCCTGATGATCGACTTCGCCATCGACGCCCAGCGCAACGAGGGCAGGACCGCCGAAGACGCGATCTCGCAGGCGTGTACGATCCGCTTCCGCCCCATCATGATGACGACGATGGCCGCGCTCATGGGCAGCTTGCCGATCGCACTCGCGCTCGGCGCCGGCGGCGATTCGCGGCAGCCGCTGGGCCTCGCGGTCGTCGGCGGGCTCGTCGTCTCGCAGCTTCTGACGCTCTACATCACGCCCGTCGTCTACATCTACTTCGAGCAATTCCGGCTGCGGTTCGCGCGCAGGCGCCGCCACCCGCTCGCCCAGCCGGCACCCGCCGCTGCCGACTAGACGCCGCGCCGCTCGAACGCGGGAGGCAGGCGAATCGTCGAAAGGAGATCCATGCGTGACGCATCGCTGCCCGTAACGCTGATCGTCGTCGGACTCGGATGGCTGCTGTGGGAATTCCGGCTCTTCCCGGACGTCGACTGGATCATCTCGCTCGGCTTCATCGTGGGTGGCGTCGCCGTGCTCGTGCTCGACGGCATCAACAAGAATTCCGTCGTCGTGGGCCCGTTGCTGGTGGCGATCGGCATCGCGTGGTTCGTGCACGACCGCTATGCAATGAGCTGGCGAGTCATCGTGCCGGTGATGCTCGTCGTGCTCGGCGCCCTGATGCTGATCGCGCGAAGCCGCGGCGTGCCCGAGCGGCGCGCGACGCGCGGAACATCGGGATCGGAGCTGTAGGCCGCGCAGGCCGGCGCAATGCAGGAATCGCCTGGGTCCGGCACCGTTGGCGTAAACTGACGTCGACGCTAGGGGTCCTTCCCGCAGTCGAGCCCGCTCCGCTCTCGCTTCCAGGCGCCATTCGCCATTCAAGCGGTGCGGGGGCTCACGTGCGGGTCGGTGAGAGAACACCCTCGGAACCTGTACGGATAATGCCGGCGCAGGGAAGCGTGGACACCTCCACCGCTCCTCGCCCGGCCAATAGACGAGGAGCGCAATGAACGCCAACGACAAGTTCTTCGCCCGCGACGCGAAGGTGGACGCCGCCGCGGTCGCGCCGCTGCCGGCATCGCGCAAGATCTACGTGCAAGGCGAGCGGGCCGACGTCCGCGTGCCGATGCGCGAGATCACGCAGACCGACACTCCCGCGTCGTTCGGCGCCGAGAACAATCCGCCGCTCGCCGTCTACGACACGTCGGGGCCGTACACCGATCCGCAGGCGACGATCGACATTCGCCGCGGTTTGCCGGCGCTTCGCGCACGGTGGATCGACGAGCGCGACGACACGGTGACGCTGGATGCGCCGACGTCGGCGTACGGTCGCGCGCGGCTCGCCGATGCCGCACTGACCGGGATGCGCTTCGACCTGCAGCGGCCGCCGCGTCGCGCGAGGGCGGGCGCCAACGTCACGCAAATGCATTACGCCCGGCGCGGCATCGTGACGCCCGAGATGGAGTTCATCGCAATCCGCGAGAATCAGCTCCGCGACGAAACGCTCGCGCGGATGCCGCTCGCCCTGCGCCGGCAGCACGCGGGGCAGAGCTTCGGCGCCGCCATCCCGCCGACGATCACGCCGCAGTTCGTGCGCGACGAGGTCGCGCGCGGTCGCGCGATCATCCCGAGCAACATCAATCATCCGGAGAGCGAGCCGATGATCATCGGCCGCAATTTCCTCGTGAAGATCAACGCGAACATCGGCAACTCGGCCGTATCGTCGTCGATCGGCGAGGAAGTCGAGAAGATGACGTGGGCGATCCGCTGGGGCGCCGACACCGTGATGGACCTGTCGACCGGCAAGAACATTCACGAGACGCGCGAATGGATTATCCGCAACTCGCCGGTGCCCATCGGCACGGTGCCCATCTACCAGGCGCTCGAGAAAGTCGACGGCAAGGCGGAGGAGCTCACGTGGGACGTCTACCGTGACACGCTGATCGAGCAGGCCGAGCAGGGCGTCGACTACTTCACGATCCACGCAGGCGTGCTGCTGCGCTACATCCCGCTGACCGCGAAGCGCATGACGGGCATCGTCTCGCGCGGCGGCTCCATCATGGCCAAGTGGTGCCTCGCGCATCACCGCGAAAGCTTCCTCTACACCCGCTTCGAGGAGATCTGCGAGATCATGAAGGCCTACGACGTCGCGTTCTCGCTCGGCGACGGCCTTCGGCCGGGCTCGATTCACGATGCGAACGACGAGGCGCAGATGGCCGAGCTCGCGACGCTCGGCGAGCTCACGCAGATCGCGTGGAAGCACGACGTGCAGGTGATGATCGAGGGGCCAGGCCACGTGCCTATGCACCTGATCAAGCACAACATGGACGAGCAGCTGCGCCTGTGCGGCGAGGCGCCGTTCTACACGCTGGGCCCCCTGACGACCGACGTCGCGCCCGGCTACGACCACATCACGAGCGCCATCGGCGCGGCGATGATCGGCTGGTACGGCACGGCGATGCTGTGCTACGTGACGCCGAAGGAGCATCTCGGCCTGCCGAACAAGACGGACGTCAAGGACGGCATCATCGCGTACAAGATCGCCGCGCACGCCGCCGATCTCGCGAAGGGCCACCCGGGCGCGCAGCTTCGCGACAACGCGCTTTCGAAGGCGCGCTTCGAGTTCCGCTGGGAGGACCAGTTCAACCTCGGCCTCGATCCCGACAAGGCGCGCGAGTTCCACGACGAGACGCTGCCGCAGCACGGCGCCAAGCTCGCCCACTTCTGCTCGATGTGCGGCCCGCACTTCTGCTCGATGAAGATCACGCAGGACGTGCGCGACTACGCGGCGAAGCAGGGCGTGAGCGAGGCGGACGCCCTCGCGCAGGGAATGGAGGCGAAGGCAATCGAGTTCGTGCAGCGCGGCGCGGAAATCTATTCGAAGGCTTAGCGCCGCGTGGCGCGCAGCGCACGCCGAGCGCTCGCGCCCGAAAGCGCGGCGCCATCGGCCACCGGCGAAATCCGCATCGGCCTCTCCGGCTGGCGGTACCCGCCGTGGCGCGGGACGTTCTATCCGCGCGGCCTGCCGCAGCGCCGCGAACTCGAGTACGCGTCGCGCCATTTTGCGACAATCGAGATCAACGGCTCCTTCTATTCGCTGCAGCGCCCGGAGTTCTACGCACGCTGGCGCGATGCGACACCCGACGGCTTCGTCTTCGCGGTCAAGGGACCGCGCTTCGTCACGCACATGCTGAAGCTGCGCAACTGCGAGCAGGCCGTCGCGAACTTCTTCGCGTCCGGGATCGCGAACCTCGGAGACAAGCTGGGACCGATCCTTTGGCAGTTGCCGCCCGTCTTCCGCTTTCGGCCGGAGGTGCTGGAGCCGTTCCTGGCGTCGCTGCCGCGGGACACCGACCAGGCGTCTGCGCTCGCCCGGCGACGCAACGACAAGGTGAAGGGCCGCGCGCGACTCGCTTTCGGCCCGTGCCGGCCGCTGCGCCACGCGCTCGAAATCCGCCACGAGACGTTTTGCGACGAGGCGTTCGTCGATCTTCTGCGTCGCCAGCGCGTGGCGCTCGTCGTCGCAGATACTGCAGGCAAGTGGCCGCTCGTCGAGGACGTGACAGCGGACTTCGTCTATATCCGCCTGCACGGCGACGAGGTGCTCTACGTGAGCGGCTACAGCGACGTCGCGCTCGGCCGCTGGGCCGCGCGCATTGCCGACTGGAGCCAGGGCCGCGCACCGGCCGACGCGCGATGCATCTCGAAAAAGCCGCCGCCGCCGTGCGCCGGCCGCGACGTTTTCTGCTACTTTGACAACGATGCCAAGGTGATGGCGCCGCGCGACGCCCGGTCGCTTGCGCGCATGCTCAAAGCGGACGGCGCGCGCATCGTCGACGCCGGCACAACGAGCGGAGGAACGCAATGGATCGACAACGACGCAAGTGGCTGAAGACCTCCGCGGCGATCGGCACGGGCGCGCTCGCGAGCCCGTCGCTGCCGACGGCCGCCCAGGCGCAGGGCGAGGTTCTGTTCGCACATTCGCCGAGCTTCATACCGATCGTCGGGAGCGCCCGGCAGTTCCAGGTGCGACGCATCTACTGCGTCGGCCGCAATTACGCGGCGCACTCGCGCGAGATGGGCTCGGATCCCGATCGGGAGCCGCCGTTCTTCTTTCAGAAGCCGACCGACGCGATCCAGCTCGTGCCGAAAGGCGTGACGATCGATCATCCGTATCCGCCGGTGACCAGGAACTATCACCACGAGGTCGAGCTGGTCGCCGCGATCGGCAAAGGGGGTCGCGACATTGCACCCGAAGGCGCCACCGATCACGTGTTCGCGTATGCGATCGGCCTCGACATGACGCGCCGCGACCTGCAGCAGGCGATGGGCAACGAGAAGAAGCCGTGGGAGATCGGAAAGTCGTTCGATCACTCGGCCGTGGTGAGTCACCTCCACCCGGCCTCGACGACCGGCCATTTCGTGAAGGGCGCCATCACGCTCGCAGTGAACGGGAAGGTGCGCCAGTCGAGCGACCTGTCGAACATGATCTGGAGCGTCGCCGAACAGGTCGCGCACCTGTCGAAGTACTACGAGCTCTTGCCGGGCGACATCATCTACTGCGGCACGCCCGAGAACGTCGGCCCCGTCGTCGCCGGCGACGTGATGCACGGCCACATCGACGGTCTGTACGACATCGACGTGAAGGTGGTGTAGCGACCCGCCACAGACGCGGCGACGCCCGGCACGCGGCGAGAGCGACTGGCTGCTGGAGCTGGCGCCTCGGCGCAAGCGCAACGACGAGCGCTACTCGGCCGGCGCGAGCTGTACCCGGTAGCCGCCGGACTTGTCGTCGCGCTCGAGCATCAGCATGCCGTGCCGTGCAGCGTCCTCGAGCAACTCGTTGAACGAGCGATAGCCGTAGAACGTCTCGTTGAACCCGGGCTTCCGCCGGCGCAGCGCCTGCTTGACCATCGAGCCCCAGATCGTTTCCTCGTCGCCCCGCTCGGTGACGAGCGCCTCGATCGTCTCGATCGCGAGCTCGAGCGCCTCCATCCGCCGGTCCTCGTCAGCCGAGGCCTTCGGCGCTTCCGCGGTCGACGCCGACGTTTTCGCCGCGCGCTTCCTCGCCGGCGCCTTGCGCTTCGCGCGTACCAGGTCGTCGTAGTAGATGAACTCGTCGCAATTGGCGATCAGGAGGTCCGATGTCGAGTTCTTGACGCCGACGCCGATCACCGCCTTCGCGTTCTCGCGCAGCTTCGAGACGAGCGGCGAGAAGTCGGAGTCGCCGCTGATGATCACGAACGTGTCGACGTGCGACTTCGTGTAGCAGAGGTCGAGCGCGTCGACGACCATCCGGATGTCCGCGGAATTCTTGCCCGACTGCCGCACGTGCGGGATCTCGATGAGCTCGAACGACGCCTCGTGCATCGGAGCCTTGAACGCCTTGTAGCGCTCCCAGTCGCAGTACGCCTTCTTCACGACGATGCTGCCCTTGAGCAGAAGCCGCTCGAGCACCTTGCCGATGTCGAACTTCTCGTAGCTGGCGTCGCGAACGCCGAGCGCGATGTTCTCGAAATCGCAGAACAGCGCCATGCTGGTCACTTCGGGGGGCTTGGCCATGGGCTTTCGTCACGGCCCGGTCGATCCAGGCCTCTTCCGCTCCTTTTTACCAGAAGTACCATTGAGCCATGACCTCATCCCTCCTTTCGCCCTCCGAGGGGCGCGTGCTGGGCGTGCTGATCGAAAAGCAGCGAACGGTCCCCGACGCCTACCCCTTGACGCTCAACGCGCTCGTCGCCGGCTGCAACCAGAAGTCGAGCCGCGAGCCCGTGATGACGCTTTCCGAGAACCACGTGCAGCAGGCGCTCGACGGGCTTCGCGACCGGGCGCTCGTGATCGAAACGAGCGGCGGCCGCGTCATGCGTCACGCGCACAACGCGGAGCGCGCATTGGGACTCCCGTCGCAATCGGTCGCGCTGCTCGCCGTGCTGCTGCTGCGCGGGCCGCAGACGGTCGGCGAGCTGCGGATCAATTGCGATCGGATGCACCGGTTCGCCGACACGTCCGCGGTCGAGGCGTTCCTGCACGAGCTCGCCGAGCGCGCGGCGGGGGCGCTCGTCGCCGAGCTCCCGCGCACGCCCGGCACGCGGGAAACGCGCTGGATCCAGCTGCTCACGCCGGCGCCCGAGACGGCGGTTCCGAGAGCTATCCCCGCCATGGAGCGCGAAGACGGGTCGCCCCCGCCCGAAGTCGCGTCGCTTCGCGAGGAGGTGGCGTCGCTTCGCGAGGAGGTGGCGTCGCTTCGCGAGGAGGTGGCGGCGTTGCGCGAAGCGCGCAGCGGCTGATGGCGACGGGGCCGTCAGGCCGCGTGCGTGAGCCCCAGATTGCGATTCGCCGGCACGGCGATGTCGATCATCTTCGGCTTCGCCAGCTGCAGGTTGCCCATGAGCTCGATGAACGACGCACGGTCGCGACCCGCGAGCCGCGGGTTGTTGCGCTTCTCGTGGCCGATCGTGGAGACGGTGTTGCCGCGGTAGTCGTGCGCGGGCCACACCCGCGTGTCGTCCGGCAGCGTGAAGAGACGCTCGTAGACGCTGTCGTATAGGGAGCCCGCGTCGCCGCTCTGGAAGTCGGTGCGGCCGCAGCCTTCGATCAGCAGCGTGTCGCCCGTCAGCACGTTGCCGCGCCAAAGATAGCTCGTGCTGCCGGACGTATGCCCTGGCGTGTGGATCGCCTGCACGACCTCGCCGGCGCCGAAGCTCAGCGTATCGCCGTGCGTGACCTGCACGTCCGCGCGCGAGATGCCGCACATGAACGGCGCAACCGTTGCGGCGCCGGTGGCATCGCGAATGCGACCCGCCGCGGTGACATGATCCGCATGCGTGTGCGTCTCGACCACGTAGCGCAGCGTCACGCCGAGCCTGCGCAGGGTCGCCATGTCGCGATCGAAGCGCTGCTCGACGGTGTCGACGAGGACCGCCTCGGCGGCCCCGCGGTCGACGAGCAGATAGGTGAACGTCGACGAGTCGGGATCGAACAACTGCAGCAGTTCGTGGTTCATCGCGTCTTTGCCCTCTTGCCGGTCAAGGGACGATACGCTAACGGCTGACGCGGGTGGATGCAAATCGCCACGCCGGGCGGGGTGGCCCGCGAAGTCCATGCCGCTCGCGTGCCGCGGCGCTCGCCGCAACACGCCATGCGACAATTCCGCTCTTGCCTGCGCCACGGGACCTCGCCCGCCGCCTTTGGACCATCCCTCCGCCTTCGTTGCCCTGATCCTCGGCATCGTTGAGGGTCTCACCGAGTTCCTTCCCGTTTCGTCGACCGGCCACCTGATCGTCGCCGGATCGCTGCTCGGCTACACCGGCGAGCGCGCGAAGGTGTTCGAAATCGTGATCCAGGCCGGGGCCATTCTCGCGGTCTGCTGGGAATTTCGCGCGCGGCTCGTGAGCGCGATAGCGGGACTCGGCAGCGATCCCGTCGCCCGGCGGTTCGTCGCGAACCTCGTGATCGCGTTCATTCCCGCTGCCGTGCTCGGACTGCTGTTCGCGAAGGTGATCAAGCGCTACCTGTTTGCGCCGCTGCCCGTCGCGATGGCGTTCGTCGCGGGCGCACTCGTGATCCTGTGGGTCGAGCGGCGCGGGCGCGCCGGCGCGTCGACGCCCCGCATCGACGACGTCGACGACATGCGCTGGCCCGATGCGCTGAAGATCGGCTGCGCGCAGGCGCTCGCGCTGATTCCCGGCACGTCGCGCTCCGGCGCGACGATCATCGGCGGAATGCTCTTCGGCCTGTCGCGAGAAGCCGCGACGCGCTTCTCGTTCTTTCTCGCGATCCCCACGCTGCTCGCCGCCTGCGCCTACGACTTCCTGAAGAACCGCGCACTCTTCTCCGCGCAGGACCTGCAGGGGCTGTCGATCGGCTTCGTGGCGGCGTTCATCTCGGCGTTCCTTTGCGTACGATGGCTGCTTCGATACGTGAGCCGGCACGATTTCGTCCCGTTCGCGTGGTATCGGATCGCGTTCGGATTGCTGATCCTCGCGACCGCCTGGAGCGGCATCGTCGACTGGACGTGAGGCGCGGGGCGCCGCTTCGGGAGGCCTGACGCGTGGGCGCATTGTTCGCCGTGCTCGGCGTGCTGGGTTTCTCGTTCAAGGCGATCCTGATCAAGCTCGCCTACCGTGCCGCACCGGTCGACCCGGTCGCTTTGCTCACGCTGCGGATGCTCTATTCGGCCCCGTTCTTCGTCGCGATGGCATGGTGGAGCGGCCGCGCGACCGGCACGCCGCCGATCGGCCGTCGCGATGCATGCCTTCTCGCGGCGCTCGGGTTCATCGGCTACTACCTGTCGAGCCTGCTGGATTTCCTCGGGCTGCAGTACGTCACCGCGTCGCTCGAGCGGCTGATGCTGTTCCTCTATCCGACGATCGTCGTCGTGCTGTCGGCGATCTTCCTCGCACAGCCGATCACGCGGCGCACGCTGGCTGCGCTCGCGCTGTCGTATGGCGGGGTCGCGCTCGCGGTCGCGCACGACATCCGGATCACCGGCGACCCGCACGCGATCGCGCTCGGCGCGGTGCTCGTGTTCTCGAGCGCCGTGGGCTACGCGATCTACCTGGTCGCGGCGGGCGGCATCATCGGGCGCCTCGGCTCGTCCCGCTTCATCGCGTGGGCCATGCTCGCCTCGACGCTGTACATCTCGCTGCAGTTCGCGCTGACGCGCCCGTTGTCGGCGCTCGACGTGCCGCTCTCGGTGCACCTGCTGACGCTCGCGATGGCGCTGTTCTGCACCGTGCTCCCGACCTGGATGATCGCCGAGTCGATTCGCCGCATCGGGGCGAGCACCGCATCGCTCGTCGGCTCGCTCGGCCCGATCTTCACGATCGGCTTCGGCGCGATGCTTCTGGGCGAGCGCGTGAACCTGCTGCAGATCGTCGGCGTCGCGCTGGTGCTGGCGGGCGTCATGCTGGTCTCGCGCAATGCGACGAGGCCGCGCCCGGCCGCCCCGCCGCGGAACGCGGTGCGCCGCGGCGCGGTCTGACTTGCGAGTATCTTTTGTGAAAAGCCCTGGGAAGGAGAAGCCGATGGCACCCGACACGATCGAACGCGCGACGCTCGAACTTTCCGATCCGTCGCTCTTGCGTGAACAGTGCTACGTCGACGGCGCGTGGATCGACGCCGACGACCGCGGCTCGATGCCCGTCGTCGATCCGGCCACCGGCGAGCTCGTGGGCACGGCGCCGATGTTCGGTGCCGCGGAAACGAAGCGCACGATCGCAGCGGCCGAACGCGCGTTTCCGGCATGGCGCGCGAAGACCGCCAAGGAGCGAAGCGCGATCCTGCGCCGATGGAACGACCTCATGCTCGCGAACGTCGACGACCTCGCGCGAATTCTGACCGCCGAACAGGGCAAGCCGCTCGGCGAGGCGAAGGGCGAGATCACCATCGGCGCCGCGTACGTCGAATGGTTCGCCGAGGAAGCGAAGCGCGTCTACGGCGACGTCATCCCGACCATCGACAACGATCGCAGGCTCATCGTGATCAAGGAAGCCGTCGGCGTCTGCGCGGCGATCACGCCATGGAACTTCCCCTCGTCGATGATCACGCGCAAGGTGTCGCCCGCGCTCGCGGCCGGTTGCACCGTCGTGATCAAGCCGGCCGAGGCGACGCCGTTCTCGGCGTTCGCGCTCGCGGCGCTCGCCGAGCGCGCCGGCTTCCCGCCGGGCGTGCTCAACGTCATCACCGGCGATGCACCGTCGATCGGTGGCGAGATGTGCGCGAACCCGACCGTGCGCAAGCTTTCGTTCACCGGCTCGACCGAGGTGGGACGGATCCTGATGCGCCAGGTGGCACCGACGATCAAGAAGATCTCGCTCGAGCTCGGCGGCAACGCGCCGTTCATCGTGTTCGACGACGCCGATCTCGACGCCGCTGCCGACGGCGCCATCGTCTCGAAGTATCGCAACGCCGGGCAAACCTGTGTCTGCGCGAACCGCTTCTTCGTGCACGAGAAGGTTTACGACGCGTTCGCGCAGAAGCTCGCAACGCGCGTCGGCGAGCTGAAGGTGGGTCGCGGCACCGAGGCGGGCGTCACGCAGGGCCCGCTCATCAACCGGGAAGCGTTGGCGAAGGTCGAGGAGCATCTCGCCGATGCCAAGGCGCGCGGCGCGAAGGTGGCGATCGGCGGCAAGCGGCACGCACTCGGCGGCACGTTCTACGAGCCGACCGTGCTGACCAACGTGAGCCCGCAGATGCAGATCTTCCGGGAAGAGACGTTCGGGCCCATTGCGCCGTTGATTCCGTTTCGCACCGACGACGAGGTCGTCGAGCTCGCGAACCGGAGCGAGTTCGGCCTCGCGTCGTATTTCTACAGCCGCGACCTCGGCCGGGTGTGGCGAGTCGCGGAAGCGCTCGAGTACGGCATGGTGGGCGTCAATACCGGGCTCATCACGACGGAGGTCGCGCCGTTCGGCGGCATGAAGCAATCAGGGCTGGGTCGCGAAGGCTCGAAGTACGGCGTCGACGAATACGTCGAGGTCAAGTACGTCTGCTTCGGCGGCATCCAGCGCTAGCCGCCGGCGCGGTCCCGGGCCGGATCGCGGCGACCGCAATGCGCGTTTCGCAGTGCTTGCGCACGCCGGCGCATCGGGTGCGACGATCGGCCCGGGGACGCGGTCAGAACTGCGGCGGCAGCGGCTCGGCTTCGCCCTGCGGCGCCGGAAAGCGATCGGGGAAGTACACCGACATGTCGGGCGATGGGTTGGCAACGACCGCCGGTGCGGCGTCGCTTCCGTGCATCGGGTGCCACACCGCGACGAGCGTGCCGACGACGACGGCGACCGTCGCCGCGCGAAGGCCCGTCGCCAGGCGGTTGCGCGATTCGTGATGATTGCGTGTGTCCATCTTCGTCTCCTTGCGTTCGCGGCGATGGCGGGCCGCGCAATCACAAGGTAGGCGCTCGAGACTTCGCGCACGACGGACGAATCGACATCGGCAATGCGGAATTTTCGCGACGTCGTCGACGCCGACTTCACCGTCAAGATCAGCCGCCGGCGACGAGGCCGGAGAGTCCCTTGTATCGGCTACCAGCCGGTCGGCAGCTTGCGCAGAATGGTGATCGTCCGCTCTTCGACCGCAAGGTAGCCGCCGGCGACCAGGTCCTTCATCAGCTTCCCGATCATGTCGCGCGACGCGCCGACGCGGTCGGCGATGTCCTGCTGCGTGAGCTTTTCGGGCACGACCTGCCGGCCGCCGACGTCCTGCGCCAGCGCATTCAGCAGCCGCACCAGCCGGCCGTACACGTCGGAGAGGGCAAGGCTCTTCAGGTTGCCGGTCGTCACCCGGACGCGGCGGATCAGCCGCTCGATCAGGTGCATCGCGAAATCGGGATGGGCCAGGATGAATTCGCGAAACTGCGCGCGGTTGACGACCGCGCACGTCGTCGGCTCCATCGTGATCACCGAGGCCGAGCGCGGTTCGCCGTCGAGCATCATCTCGCCCACGTATTCCCCGGGTCCCTGGAAATCGATCACGAACTCGCGTCCGGCCTCGTTGCTCGAGAACACCTTCACGCGGCCGGACAGGATCACGTAGAGCGTGTCGCCGCGGTCGCCTTCGTTGATCAGGATCGTGTGGCGGGGAAATGCCCGCACGACGCCGCTCGCGGCGATCGCCCCGACGATGTCGGGATGCAGCGGCGGTTCGCTGCGCTCGCCGGCGACCGGTGCCTCGCCGTGTTCGTCCGCACGCATCGTTCCCCCCTGCCCGTCGGATCGTCGTACTACTCGAGCTTGCGCAAGTCGTCGATGACCTTGCCGTCGTTCGGCAATTCGTCGAGCGAGCGAAACACGACGTCGCCGCGCAGCTGGGTCACGTCGCGGATCGATGCCACGATCGCATCGGCGAGTTGCGGATCGACGTTGCAGACCTCGACATGCAGCATCATCCGGTCGCTGCCTTCGCGGTTGTCGACGACGAGCCGCGCGCGCCGCACCTCGGGATGGCGCCGGACGATCGCCGCAACCTGCTCGGGATGCACGAACATCCCCTTGACCTTCGTCGTCTGGTCCGCGCGGCCGAGCCAGCCCTTGATGCGCACGTTCGTGCGGCCGCACGACGACACCCCGGGCAGCGTCGCGGACAGGTCCCCCGTGGCGAAGCGAATCAGCGGATAGTCGGCGTTCGAAAGCGGCGTCACGACGACCTCGCCGACCTCGCCCGGCGCGACCGGCTCGCCGCTGCCCGGACGGACGATCTCGAGTATCACGCCTTCGTCGACGACGAGCCCCTCGCGCGCCGGCGTCTCGTACGCGATCGATCCCACGTCCGCCGTCGCGTAAACCTGGTAGCCGTGGATGCCGCGACCGATCCACGCATCGCGCAGCGCTGCGGGGAACGGCTCGGCCGACACGAGCGCCTTGACGATGCTGGACACGTCGACGCCCTGCGCATCGGCGCGCTCCAGAATGATGCGCAGGAACGACGGCGTGCCTACGTAGCCGGCGGGATGCAGGTCGGCGATTGCCGCAAGCTGCTGCTCGGTCTGCCCGGTGCCCCCGGGAATCACCGTGCAGGAAAGCGCGTGCAACCCGCTCTCGAGCATCGCGCCTGCCGGCGTCAGGTGATAGGCGAACCCGTTGTGCACGACGTCGCCCTCGCGAAAGCCGGCCGCGAAAAGCGCGCGCGCAAGCCGCCAGTAATCGGGCGCGGCGCCTTCCGGCTCGTAGATGCCTCCGGGCGAGGCGAAGATGCGCCGGATGGACCCGGGACGCGTCGCCGCGAGGCCACCGAACGGACGTGCCTGCCGCTGCAGGTCGGGGAGCTCGGACTTGCGGATGACGGGCAACTGCGCAAGCGCCTCACACGTTGTGATCGCACGTGGATCGACATTGGCCAGCGAACGCGCGAGCGCGGGAGAGTGCGCCTTCGCGTACGCGATCTGCGTCGCGAGCTGCGCGAACTGCTCGCGTGCCCGAACCTCCGGGTCCCGCGCCTCCAGGCGGTCGTAATGCACGGTCGTCATTTACGCCAGCCAGCGCTTGCGGCGCCGGTAGTGCTTGACGTCGCGGAAGCTCCTGCGGCCCGCGGTCGACAGGCCGAGGTAGAACTCCTTCACGTCCTCGTTGTTCGCGAGTGTCGCCGCGGCGCCATCCATCACGACGCGGCCGTTCTCGAGGATGTAGCCGTAGCTCGCGTGGCGCAGCGCGACCATCGTGTTCTGCTCGGCAAGCAGGAACGAGACGCGCTCGTTGCGATTGAGCTCGCCGACGATGTCGAAGATCTCCTCGACGATCTGCGGCGCGAGTCCCATCGAAGGCTCGTCGAGCAGGATCATCGACGGCTGCGCCATCAGCGCGCGGCCGATCGCCGTCATCTGCTGTTCGCCGCCCGACGTGTAGCCGGCGAGGCTCGACCGGCGTTCCTTGAGGCGCGGGAAATAGCGGTATACGCGCTCGAGCGACGCGGCGACTTCGCCACGCCCGCCCTTGCGGGTGAACGCGCCCGTGAGCAGGTTCTCCTCGACGGTCAGGTGCGCGAAGCAGTGCCGGCCTTCCATCACCTGGCACACGCCGCGGCGCACGAGGTCGTTCGGCGTCAACCGTTCGACGCGCTCGCCGCGGTACTCGATCGTCCCTTTCGTGACCTCGCCGCGCTCGGCGGACAGCAGGTTCGAGATCGCCTTGAGCGTCGTCGTCTTGCCGGCGCCGTTCGCGCCGAGCAGCGCGACGATGCCGCCTTCCGGAACGTCGAGCGACACGCCGCGCAGCACGAGGATCACGTGGTCGTAGATGACCTCGATGTTGTTGACCGACAGCGCAGGCCGCTGCGCGGGTTGCGTCGCCATCGAGGTCATCGCGCCGACCGTTATCCGACTACATTTCCTTGCCGCAATCGCGCGGAGTGATCTTCTTCTCCGCCGCGTACTTCGCCGCGCCGTCCTGCACCATCTTGTGCACGAGCGCACGGTCGCCGGCCATGAACGGCGTCAGCTGGTGAAAGCTCTTGCCGTCCCACTGCTCGAACTTGACCATCCCCGATCCTTCATGATCGCCGCAGCTCGTCTTGACCGGCGGGAACAGGCCGGAGGCGCCGAGCTCCTTGAGCCGCGCATCGGACAGATTCAGGTGTTCGAGCCCCCAGCGCACCTGCTCGGGCGTCATCACCTTGCCCTTGCCGTACTTGTCCTGCGCCGTGCGGATCGCCTCGACGATCATGATCGCGTACGTCACGCCGCGCGTGTGGTAGATCGAGCCGATGCGCGCCTTGTCCTCGAGGTTTCCCTTGTTGGCGCCGTAGACCTTCTTGACGATGTCCTGCATCACCGGGAAGTTCGTGCCGTGCGCCGAGAAGGCGGCCGTCGTATAGCCCTTCGCCGCATCGCCGGCGGGCACGACGTCCTCTTCCGAGCCCGCCCACCAGACGCCGAGGATCTTCTCCCGCGGATAGCCGAGCTTCGCCGCGGTCTTGAGCGCGACCGGGTTCATCACGCCGTAGCCCCAGAGAATCACGAAGTCGGGACGCAACTGCCTGACCTGCAGCCACTGCGATTCCTGCGTGTTGCCGGGCGGCGTGATCGGTATCTTCGTGAGCTCGAAGCCGTCGCGCGACGCGAGCGCGTCGAAGACCGGGATCGGCTCCTTGCCGTACGCCGAGTCGTGATACAGGAATGCGATCTTCTTGCCCTTCAGGTTCGGCTCGCCGCCGACCTTCTGCCCGAGGTAGGCGATCATCGCCGCTGCCTGATCCCAGTAGGTCGTGCCGAGCGGGAACACCCACGGGAACACCGCGCCGTCGGCGGCGATCGCGAGGCCGTAGCCGTTCGTCGTCATCGGGATCTTGTCGTTCGCCACACGCTCGAACAGGCCGTACGCGATGCCGGTCGAAAGCGGCTCGACGGTGCTCGCCCCGCCGTGGCGCGTCTTCAGGCGCTCGTAGCACTCGACGCCCCGCGCCGCGTTGTACTCGGTCTCGCACTCCTCCCAGACGAGCTTCACGCCGTTGATGCCCCCGTTCAGGTTCACGAGCGTGAAATAGTCGATCGCCCCGCCGAAATAGCCGGAGCCGCCGGCCGCGTACGGCCCGACGCGGTACGACAGGATCGGAATGTATTGCTCGTTCTGGGCGCTCGCCTGCATGGCCGCGACGGCGAACGCGGCGCCGAGCACACCTTTGATCCACCACTTCATGCGTCCCTCCTCCATGGTTTTCTCCGCCGAACGATCGGCGGAGCGGGTCCAGCGTTCGAAGAATTGGCCAGCCGTCAAATCGTGTCAATACCAGGCGGCGGCTCGCCCTTCGTGCCTCAATGCGGAAATGGCCACAACCGGAGCTTCTCCTTGACGATCTGCCATATCCGCGCGAGCCCGAACGGCTCGACGATCAGGAAGAAGATGATGAGGCCGCCGAACACCATCAGCTGCAGGTTCGAGCCGACGCTGCTCGGCACGCCGAGGTGCAGCGTGTTGTCGAGGAACTCGACGCCGAGGCTCAGCAGGACCGGCACGATGACGATGAAGGCGCTGCCGAGGAACGCGCCGAGCACGGTGCCGAGGCCACCGATGATGATCATGAACAGGATCCGGAACGAGAGGTCGAGGCTGTACGCCTCGGGCTCGACGGTTCCGAGATAAGCGTACGCGAAGAGCGCGCCGGCGACGCCGCAATAGAACGAGCTCACCGCGAAAGCAAGCAGCTTCGCGCGCATCGGCCGGATGCCGATCACCTCGGCGGCGACATCCATGTCGCGGATCGCCATCCACTGGCGGCCGATGTTGCCGCGCGCCATGTTCTTCGCCGCGAACGCCATGAACGTGACGATCGCGAGCACGAGCAGGTACTTCTCCTGCGGCGTGTCGAACGTGATGCCGGCGATCTCCATCCGTTGCGCCGTGATGACGCCCGAGGGGTTGTAGTTGGTGATCCAGCGGATCTTGGTCAGGCACCACAGGATGAAGAACTGCGCGGCGAGCGTCGCGACGGCGAGGTAGAAGCCGCGGATGCGCAAGCTCGGCAGGCCGAAGACGATGCCCACGGCGGCCGCCATCACGCCGCCCCCGGCGAATGCGGCGAGCAGCGGGATTCCGGGTACGCGCAACACGAAGTTGTAGGCGGCGAACGCGCCGACCGCCATGAACGCCGCGGCGCCGAGCGACAACTGTCCCGCGTAGCCGGTCAGGATGTTGAGCCCGAGCGCGGCCAGCGCGAGAATCAGCGTCGGAATCAGGATCGCCGAGAAGAGGTACGGCGATGCGGTGAGCGGGATCACGACGAACGCGAGCGCGAGAATGATCGCGAGGCCGATTCGATCCTGCCGTATCGGCAGGATCGCCGAGTCGGCGGCGTAGCTGCTCTTGAACTGTCCGGCTTCGCGGTAGAGCATTGCAGGAATCGGGCGCCAGGTATCGGTTATCGAGATCAGGCGACGTGGCGCCGGATCGCCGCTTTCAGATTCTCCGGATGATCTTCTCGCCGAACAGCCCTTCGGGCCGTACGAGGAGGAACGCGAGCGCGAGCACGTACGGGAACCAGCCCTCGATGCCGCCGCCGACGTAAGGTCCGATGAACACCTCGGCGAGCTTCTCGGTGCAGCCGACGATCAGGCCGCCGACGATCGCGCCGGGGATCGATTCGAAGCCGCCGAGGATCAGCACCGGCAGCGCCTTCAGCGCGACGAACGTCAGTGCGAACTGCACGCCGTTGCGGGCGCCCCACAGCATGCCGGCCACGAGCGCGACGAAGCCGGCGACCGCCCAGACGATCCCCCAGATCTGCTGCAGCGGAATGCCGACGGCGAGCGCCGCCTGATGATCGTCGGCGACGGCCCGGAGCGCCCGGCCGATGCGCGTGCGGCTGAAGAAAAGCCCGAGCGTCGTGACGAGGACCGCGGCGATCGCCGCCGCCATCAGGTCGAACTTGGAGATGTTGATCCCGCTGTGGTCGGCGATCCAGGCGATCGGCTCGTCCTGGATGCCGAGGTCGAGCCCGCGCACGTTCGCGCCCCAGAGGAGCTGCGCCAGGCCTTCGATGAAGAACGAGAGCCCGATCGTCGCCATGAAGAGCGAGATCTGCGGCTGATTCACGAGCGGCCGCAGCACGAGCCGTTCGATCAGCAGGCCCGCGATCACCATCACGACGAGCGTCACGGCCAGCGCGACGCCGAACGACAGGCCGCGCTCGGTCAAGCCGACGAACGTGAGCGCCGCGAAGAACACGAGCGAGCCCTGCGCGAAGTTGAAGACCCCGGACGCCTTGTAGATCAGCACGAAGCCGAGCGCGACGAGCGAATACATGACGCCGGACAGCAATCCGCCGATCGCGACCTCGAAGAAGAAGGAGAGCATCGCGCGCGCCTAATGCCTCGCCACGCCGAGATACGCCTCGATCACGGCGCGGTCGTTGCGGATGACCGATGGCTCGCCGTCGCCGATCTTGCGGCCATAGTCGAGCACGACCACGCGGTCGGACAGGTCCATCACGACGCCCATGTCGTGCTCGATCAGCACGATCGTCGTTCCGTACTGCTCGTTGACGTCGAGAATGAAGCGGCACATGTCCTGCTTTTCCTCGACGTTCATCCCTGCCATCGGCTCGTCGAGCAGGAGCAGCGTCGGCTCGGCGGCGAGTGCGCGCGCGAGCTCGACGCGCTTCTGCAGACCGTACGGCAGCCGGCCGACCGGCGTGCGGCGGATGTGCTGGATCTCGAGAAAATCGATGATCTCCTCGACCTTGGCGCGGTTCGCGAGCTCCTCGCGGCGGGCGCGGCCGAACCAGATCGCCTGCTCGAGAAAGCTCGCCTTCATCTTCAGGTTGCGGCCCGTCATGATGTTGTCGAGCACGCTCATGCCCTTGAAAAGCGCGATGTTCTGGAACGTCCGCGCGATGCCCGACGCAGCCGCCGTGTGCGGGTCCATCCCCCGCCATTCACGACCGCGATAGCGAATCGTCCCGCGCTGCGGCCGATACACGCCGTTGATGACGTTCAGCATCGAGCTCTTGCCGGCGCCGTTCGGGCCGATGATGGCGCGAACCTCGTGCTCCCGTACGTCGAACGTGACGTCGGACAGCGCCTTCACGCCGCCGAACGCGAGCGAGATGTGTTCGACCGCGAGCAACACGTCGCCGCCGCGGCGCGAGACCGGCGTCGATTCGACGGTCGCGGTGCCGGCGGCCGGTTCGCGGGCGACGACGAGCGGCGGAGCGGGAAGATTCATGACGCGGTCAGGCGGCCTTCGCCATCGCGGGCGGGAACGTCTTCGCATCGTCGATGCGCAGGTCCGCCGCGACGATGCCCGATCGCCCGTCCTCGAACTTCACGAGCGTCTCGATGTGCTGCACCGTGCGGCCAGCGTAGAGCGCGTCGATCAGCACGCCGTACTTGTCCGCGATGAAGCCGCGGCGCACCTTGCGCGTGCGCGTCAGCTCGTCGTCATCGGGATCGAGCTCCTTGTGCAGGATCAGGAAGCGGTGCACCTGCGAGCCGGCGAGCTCCGGCTCGCCGGCAAGCTGCGCGTTGACCTGCTCGATGCATTCGCGGATCAGGCCGTACACCTCGGGCTTCGCCGCGAGATCGGTATAGCCCGAGTACGGGATGCCGCGCCGCTCCGCCCAGTTGCCGACGGATCCGACGTCGATGTTGACGAACGCGCAGACGCGGTCGCGATCGGCGCCGAACGCGACCGCCTCCTTGATGTGCGGGAAGAACTTGAGCTTGTTCTCGATGTAGTTCGGCGCGAATAGCGCGCCGTTCGCGAGCTTGCCGACGTCCTTTGCGCGATCGATGATCTTGAGCTGCCCGTCGGGTGCGACGAACCCGGCGTCGCCCGTGTGAAAATAGCCCTGCGCGTCGAGCGACTCGGCGGTCGCGTCGGGCCGCTTGTAGTACTCCTTGAGAAGCATCGGCCCGCGCACCAGCACCTCGCCGTTCTCGGCGATCGTCAGCTCGACGCCCGGCGCCGCCTCGCCCACCGTGTCGAACTGAACGGCCCCGTCGGGCTGCAGGCAGACGTACGCGCAGGTTTCCGTCGATCCGTAGAGTTGCTTCAGGTTGATGCCGATCGAGCGATAGAAGCGGAAGAGATCGGGGCCGATCGCCGCGCCGGCCGTGTAGGCGACGCGGATGCGCGACATGCCGAGCACGTTGCGCAAGGGCCCGTACACGAGCACGTCGCCGAGCGCGTACTGCAGGCGATCGCCGATCGGCACCCGCTTGCCATCGAGAATGTCCGCCCCACAGCGCCGCGCGACGTCCGTGAAATGCGAAAAGAGCCAGCGCTTGACGCGCCCGGCGTCCTCCATCCGGATCATCACCTGCGTCAGCAGGTTCTCGAACACGCGCGGCGGCGCGAAATAGTACGTGGGGCCGATCTCGCGCAGGTCGGTCATCACCGTCTCGCCCGATTCCGGGCAATTGATCGTGAAGCCGACGTAGAGCCACTGCGCGAACGAGAACAGGTGGTCCCCGACCCACGCCATCGGCAGGTAAGAGAGCACGCTGTCGTCGGGCCGCAGGCCGTCGAACTCGGCGCTGCCCTTCGCCGCCGCGATGAACGCCGCGTGCGTCTGGCGCACCCCCTTCGGCTTGCCGGTCGTGCCCGACGTGTAGAGCATGCCCGACACGTCGCCGGGCTCGCCTCGCTCGACCTCGCGCTCGAAGAAGCCCGGGTTCGCGCGATCGAACGCGCGCCCTTTGTCCGCGAGGCGCTCGAAGCTCGTGACGCCTTCGTAGTTGCGCAGCCCGCGCGGGTCGTCGTAGTAGATGTGCGAAAGCGTCGGCACCTGCGGCTGCGCCTCGAGCAGCTTGTCGACCTGCTCCTGATCCTCGACCAGCGCATAGTCGATCTCGGCGTCGTTCAAGACGAACGCGAATTCCGCCGCCGGCGCATCCTGGTACATGGGAACCGGAACGCCACCCAGCGTCTGCGCGGCGATCATCGCCCAGTACAGCCGCGGCCGGTTGTCGCCGACGATCGCCAAGTGCATACCGCGTCCGAAGCCTTCGGCGGCGAGCCCGCAGGCGATCGCGCGCACCTCGTCGGCGACCTGCCGCCACGTCCACGTCTGCCAGATGCCGAGGTCCTTCTCGCGCGTCGCGGGATGCTCGGGCCGCACGCGGGCGTGGTGCAGCAGAAGCCGTGGAAAGGTGTCGGTCCGCTCCTCCCCCATCGGTCGCTCCTCCCAAGGGCCTTCGGCGGCGCGAAGCGCCGTGTGATCGCCCGCCTGCGCCTCTGGCGGGCGGCTCGCGGATACGGGCCCGCTATGTTACCGCGCCTCGCGACTCAAGTCGCCGCTCGCGCCGAAGGGAAAGTCGATCGCGAAAAGCCAGCGACCATCGGCCTGGCGCCGCACGACCTCGACGCTGTTGCCGCTCATCGTTGCGGGCTTGCCGTCCGGCCCGGTCAGCGAGAGCTGCCAGGTGGCGCTGACGAGCGCGAGATCGCCCGTGGTCGCGAGCGTTCGCGCATCGAGCGTCATCGATGGCTTCGCAGCGAGGAAGCCCGCGAGCGCCTCGCGGATGGCGGCTGTTCCGTGCACGACGTTCCCGGGCGAGGGCATCAGCGCGGCGTTGGACTCGTAGAGCGAGACGAGCGCTTCGAGGTCGCCCGCGTTCAACGCGGAGGCGAACAGCGTGTCGATCTCGGCGGGCGTGCGTGCAGGCATCGTCGCACCTCCTTTCAGTAGCGATTGGCGATCGGCAGTTCCTGCGCCGGATAGAGCGAGATCACCTGCGGGCCGCCGGGCGTCAGGATCACTTCCTCCTCGATCCGCGCCGCCGACACGCCGTCGCTCGCCGGGCAATACGTTTCGACCGCGAACACCATGCCGGCCTTGAGCTCGATCGGCTCGGTGAGGGAGTTGAGCCTCGAGATCAGCGGCCGCTCGTGCAGGCCGAGCCCGAGGCCGTGGCAGAAATTGAGCCCGAACGCCTCCATCTCGCTCGCGAAGCCGATCGCATCGGCAGTGGGCAGCGCGCGCGCGATCGTGTCCGTCGACACGCCGGGCTTCAGCAGTTCGATGGCACGGTCCATCCACTCGCGCGCACGCCGATAGGCGTCGTGCTGGGCGGGCGTCGCGCGGCCCACGCTGAACGTCCGGTAATAGCAGGTGCGATAGCCCATGAACGACTGGATGATGTCGAAGAATGCCTGGTCGCCGGGACGGATCAGCCGGTCGGTGAAGTTGTGCGGATGCGGCGAGCAGCGCTCGCCCGAGATCGCATTGATCGCCTCGACGTTGTCGGACCCCATCTCGAAGAGGCGCTTCGTGGCGAGCGCGACGATCTCGTTCTCGCGGATGCCGGGCTTCAGCGCTTCCGCGATGTCCTGGTAGACGCCGTCGACCATCGCCGCCGCCATGTTGAGCAGCGTCAGCTCGTCGATGTTCTTCACCTCGCGGGCGGCGAGCATCGTCTGCTGGCCGTCGCGCACGTCGATGCCGACCTTCTGCAATTCGAACAGCATCGGCGGCTCGACGACGTCGAGGCCCAGCGGCATGTCGCCGACGCCTTCGGCGTCGAGGATCGCCTTGATCTCCTGCGCCGCGTTGCGAAAGAGCGTCAGGTCGGCGCCGGTCGCTCCGCGCAGGCCGAGCAGTCCCGCGCGGCAGTGGTCGTGGGCAAGCCACGGGGCGTGGAGGCGATGATGCCGTGCCGCGGAGCCGAAGTCCCAGACGTAAGGATCGCCGTTGCCGGTGAGAAGCGAATAGCGCGTGAGCTTGTCGCGCGCCCATTCGCCGATCACCGTGCTCGTCGTGTAGCGGATGTTGTGCTGGTCGAAGCAAAGCAGCGAGCCCATGCCCGACTGCGCGAGCGCCGCCCGGGTGCGCGCGAGCCGGTAGTCGTGCAGACGGCGGAAATCGACGCGCTGCTCGAAATCGACCTGCGTGTGACCCGGCGCCTGCAGCGGGCGGTCGAAGCGGTGATGCGGATCGACGTCGTCGGGACGAACGATCGAGGGTTCGACGCGCTGTCGTTCGGCCATGGCGTCAGGGCTTCGCGAACGCCTTCTCGTAGTAGTGCAGATCGACGTACTTCGCCGGGTCGGCGAGCGCCTTGTGCGGCGTCGCGTACTTGTCGCGCAGCGCGAGAACCGTGGCGATGCCGGCGGCATCGGGCTTCAAGTCGCGCGACAGGCCACCCTTCGGCGACACGAGCAACGCGTACGAGCGCCTTGCGAGCGCCGGCGTCATGTCGGAAATGTGCGCGACCAGCAGCGCTTCGGCGATCTCGCGGTTCGCCGGGTCGTAGAGCCAGTCGGTCGCCGCCTTGTATGCGTGCAGGAATGCGACGAGCGTCGCTTCGTGTGCTTCGGCGAAGCTGCGCCGCGCGAGGCCGACCGTCCCCTGGTAGGGCCCGAGCGTCTCGGCGCCGGCGATCACGTGATAGCCGCGATTCTCGGCGAGCAGCTCGAACGGCGTGCGCAACAGCGTGGCGTCGTGCTTGCCGGCGACGAGGTCCCGATAGCGGTTCGCGGTGCCGCCGGCACGCACGAACGACACGTCCGATTCGGCGAGCCCGCTTCGCGCGATGAGCTCGCGCACGACGAACGCGAATCCGGTCGTCATCGCATCGACCGATACGGTGCGACCCTTGAGCTCACCGACGCTCGCGACCGCCGGCGACGCGACGATCGAGATGAAGCCGCCGTCACCGCCCATGAAGGCGAAGAGGTCCGGGTTCGCGGGGATTTCCGCCTCGCCCTGTCCTTCCTGGTAGGCGATCACGTTGTCGATTGCCGCGAACGCGAGGTCCGCCTTGCCGTCGAGCACGGACTTCACGAGGAACCCCGAGCTCGGCGTGTACGCGAGCTGCACGTCGAGGCCCTGTGCCTCGAAGAGACCGTTCCGCTGCGCGACCCAGATCGGCAGGTTCCAGCCGCCGTCGAACGCGAGCACGTGCACCGCCGTGCGCGCAGCGGGCGCCTGCGCGTTCGCGACGAGCGCCGCGATCGCGAACGCGAGCCCCAGAACGAGGGCCGCCGATCTGCTAGTTGTCATAGCGGTAGAACCCGCGCTTCGTCTTGCGGCCGAGGTAGCCGGCCGCGACCATCTCCTTGAGCAGCGGCGCCGGCCGGTATTTGGGGTCGTTGAAATCCGCGTAGAACACGTTCATCACCGCGAGCAGCACGTCGAGCCCGATCATGTCGGCAAGCGCGAGCGGCCCGATCGGGTGATTGCAGCCGAGGCGCATGCCGTTGTCGATGTCCTCGGCGGAGGCGAGACCCTCGGCCAGCGCGAAGACCGCTTCGTTGATCATCGGGCACAGGATCCGGTTGACGACGAAGCCCGGGCTGTTCTTCACGACGATCGGCGTCTTGCCGAGACGTCGCGCGAAGCCATGCACGGCGTCGAGCGTCCCGTCCGACGTCTGCAGGCCGCGGATCAACTCCACGAGCGCCATCATCGGCACCGGATTGAAGAAATGCATGCCGAGGAAGCGCTCGGGCCTGCGCAGGACGGCGGCCAGGGCCGTGATCGAGATCGACGAGGTGTTCGACGCGAGGATCGCCTCGTGCGCGAGAGCATCGACGTCGCGCAGGATCTTGAGCTTGAGCTCGGGGTTCTCCGTCGCGGCCTCGATGATCAGATGCGCGCCGGCAAGCTCCCCGTACGACGGCGTGCCGCGAACGCGCGCGAGCGCCGCCTGGCGCGCCTCGGCGCCGATCTTGTCCTTCTTCTGGAGCCGCTCGAGGCTCGCGTCGATCGCGGCGAGACCGCGGTCGACCGCTCCTTGCGCCACGTCGACCATGACGACGTCGACACCCGCCACCGCGCATGCCTGCGCGATGCCGCTGCCCATGGTTCCGGCGCCGACGACGCCAATTCGCTGGATCTGCATTGCGCTCCTCCACCGGCACGTGGGCGTTCGCGCATTATGCTCTGCCGCGCGGCCCTTTCGATCGCACGGCGGCCGCGCGCGGGCGCGCGAGCGCATGGTTCGGCGGCACACGAGGCGCGACGCGTTTCGCACGAGGCCGCGTTCCGGCGGCAGGCGAAGGCGCGGCGAGTCGCGGCGGCGCCGAGCGCAGCCCCGCCATGATCGCATCGATCAGCGCGGGTGCCGCGGCACCGAGATCGAATGCGGCCGGGTCGAGCACCCATTGATCCATGACGCCCTCGATGTAGGCGTGGAGCGCGCGCGCGGCGAGCGCGGTATCGGTGTCACCGGGCAACTGGCGCTTCTCGACCGCCTGCACCAGCACGCGCTCGACCTGCAGCAGGCAGTCGCAACGATCGCGCCCCTCGCGATTGGCGACGGGGACGAGACGGGCGGTGCGCTCCGTCTTGTGGAACATGACGTCGAACACCGCCTGCGCGCGCGCGTCGCAGGCGAGACGCGCGAGCGCCGCGAGCGCCAGTTCGCGCAACGTCGCGAGCGGATCGGCGTGACGGGTGCTTCCTGCGCGCTCGAGCATCATCTCGAGCGGCAACGTCGCGCGCTCGCACATCGCGGCGTACAGATCGGACTTGTCGCGAAAGTGCCAGTAGACCGCGCCGCGCGTCACGCCCGCTTCCGCCGCGACCTGCGCGAGCGTGCTCCCGGCAACACCGTGCTCGCGGAACACGCGCTCGGCCGCGTCGAGCAACTGCTCGCGCGTGATCGCCGCCGCTTCCTTCGTTCTTCTCGCCAACCGACCCTCCGCCCGCCGCGCGCGCCCGGCACAGGTCCGGTCGCGCGGCATTCCAGCCCCGCAACAAATGAAACTTTACAAACAAACGCGATTGTATGTATCCTACGCCGCTTGCACAAGGCGCACCGCAACAATCCGCGCCGCCACTCCCGGGAGTCCGCCTGATGCCATTCGTCGCCTTCCGTCGTTCGTTCCCATTGCTGTCCCTGGTCGCGCTGCTCGCGCTCGCCGCGTGCGGCAAGCCGCAACCGAAAGGCGGCGGCTTCCCGGCGTTTCCGCCGGCGTCCGTTACCGTGCAGGCCGTCGCGCCGCAGACGTTCCCCGTCGCCTTCGAATACGTGGGCCAGACGCAGGGGTCGAAGGACGTCGAGGTCCGCGCGCGCGTGACGGGCATCATCGAGAAGCGGCTCTACCAGGAAGGGTCGTTCGTCAAGGCCGGGCAGCCACTCTTCATCATCGACGCGCGTCCGTACGAGGCGCAGGTGAACGCGGCGAAGGCCGACCTCGCGCGCGCCCAGGCGCAGAAGGCGCAGGCCGACCGCGAGCTCGCGCGCCTGCGTCCCCTCGCCGAGCGGAAGGCGATCGGACAGAAGGAAGCCGACGACGCGGCGTCGAATGCCGATTTCGCGGCGGCGGCCGTCAAATCGGCGCAGGCGAAGCTCGCCGAGCTGAACCTGAACCTCGGTTACACGAAGGTCGTGGCGCCGATCTCCGGTCTGTCGAGCCGCGCGCAGAAGTCGGAAGGCAGCCTCGCGACGCAGAACGAGACGCTGCTCACGACGATCTCGCAGATCGATCCGATCTGGATCGTGTTCAACGTGTCCGAGAACGAACAACTGCGGTTGACCAAGGCGGTGGGCGAGGGCCGCCTCAAGTTGCCGAAGGACAATGCCTACGACGTGACGGTGAAGCTATCCGACGGGTCGGCGTTTCCGAAGCAGGGCAAGATCAACTTTTCGGACACGCGCGTGAACCCGACCACCGGCACCTACGAGATGCGCGCGGAGATCCCGAACGGCGATGGCGCGCTGAAGCCGGGGCAGTTCGTGCGCGTGATCCTGAAGGGCGCGACGCGCGTCGACGTGCTGGCGGTGCCGCAGGTCGCCGTGCTCGACGGCGCGCAGGGGAAGTTCGTCTACGTCGTCGGCAAGGACAAGGACGGCAACGACGTCGCCACGCCCCGGCCCGTCGTCGTCGGTGACTGGGTCGGCGCCGATGGCGCGAACAAGTGGGTGATCGAGTCGGGATTGAAGCCCGGCGACCCCGTGATCGTCGACGGGGTGGCCAAGCTCATGCCCGGCGCGAAGATCAAGATCGGCGACGCCGGAGCGAATGCGGCCGCCGCATCGCCGGCCGCCGGCGCTCCGGCGAAGGGGAACGCGTCTGCGGCCTCCGCATCCGAACCGGCGACGGGGAGCAAGTCGGCCGCCGCGCCCGCGGGTGGCGCTTCGAAGGAAAGCGCGTCGGCGTCGAACGCCAAGCCCAAGTCCTGAGGTCCGCCGATGCTCTCGCGCTTCTTCATCGACCGTCCGATCTTCGCCGTCGTCATCGCGACGTTCATCGTGCTCGCGGGCCTCGCGGCGATGCGCTCGCTGCCGATCGCGCAGTACCCGGAAATCGCGCCGCCGGTCGTCACCGTCACGGCGACCTACCCCGGCGCGTCCGCGCAAACGCTCGAGCAGACCGTCGCGTCGCCGATCGAGAACGCCATCAATGGCGTGCCGGGCATGATCTACATGAGCTCGACGTCGTCGTCGAACGGCATCGTGTCGATCCAGGTGACGTTCGACATCGGCACGAACGTCGACATCGCATCGGTCAACGTCAACAACCGCGTCAACGAGGTCCTGCCCCGCCTTCCCGAGGAGGTGCGCCGCCAGGGCGTCAGCGTCGAGCGCGGCAGCTCGGCGTTCCTGCAGGTGCTCGCGTTCTATTCGCCCGACGGCCGCTACGACGACCTCTTCACGTCGAACTACGTCAATCTGAACGTGCTCGACGCGCTGAAGCGGCTGCCGGGCACGACGAACGTGCAGATCTTCGGGGCGCACGACTACGCGATGCGGATCTGGCTGAAGCCCGACCGGATGGCGCAGCTGCGTTTGACCCCCAGCGACGTGATCAGCGCGGTGAACGAGCAGAACGCCCAGTTCGCGGCCGGCAAGATCGGGCAGTCGCCGGCGCCGTCGAACCAGGCGCTCGTCTACACGATCACGACGCAGGGACGCCTGACCGACCCCTCGCAGTTCGAGCAGATCATCGTTCGCGCCAATCCGGACGGGTCGACGGTTCGCCTCGCCGACATCGCGCGCGTCCAGCTGGGCTCGAAGGATTACGAGTTCATCGGCCGCATCAACGGCCGTGACGCGACGCTCGTCGGCGTCTTCCTCTCGCCGGGCGCGAACGCACTCGACGTCGCCCAGAGCGTGCGCAACGAAGTGGCGCGGCTTGCGACGCGCTTCCCCGAGGGCTTCACGTACTCGGTGCCGTACGACACGACGAAGTTCGTCCAGGTGTCGATCCGCGAGGTGCTGAAGACGTTAGGCGAGGCGATGATCCTCGTCTTCCTTGTCGTCTACCTCTTCCTGCAGAGTTGGCGCGCGGCGATCATCCCCTTCGCGGCCGTGCCGGTGTCGCTGATCGGCGCCTTCGCCGGGATCTACGCGCTCGGCTATTCGATCAACACGCTGACGCTCTTCGCCATGGTGCTCGCGATCGGCATCGTCGTCGACGACGCGATCGTCGTGCTCGAGAACGTCGAGCGGCACATGCGCGAGGATCATCTTCCCGCGCGGGACGCGGCCATCAAGGCGATGCGCGAGGTGACGGGACCCATCATCGCGATCGTGCTGACGCTGACCGCGGTGTTCGTGCCGATCGCGTTTCTCGGCGGCCTGACCGGCGAGCTTTATCGGCAGTTCGCGGTCACGATCGCGATGTCGGTCGTGATCTCGGGCTTCGTGGCGCTGACGCTGTCGCCTGCGCTCTGCGCGCTGATCCTCAAGCCGCATCGCACGCCCAACGCGTTCTTCCGCTGGTTCAACGACTGGTTCGGGCGCGTCACCCTCCGCTACAACGACGGCGTCATCTTCATGCTTCGCCGCGGAATCATCGGCGCGTTGCTTTTCCTCGGCATGGTCGCTCTCACCGTATGGCTGTGGCGCGTGACGCCGAGCAGCCTCGTGCCCGACGAGGATCAGGGCTTTTACATCAGCGCGGTGATCCTGCCCGACGGCGCGACGCTCGAGCGCACCGACAAGGTCGTCTCGCAGGTGACGGCCGCAATCCGCTCCAATCCCAACAACCAGGACATCGTCGCGTTCACCGGCTTCGATTTCATCGGAGGCGGCTTCCGCAACAATGCGGCGACGATCTTCGTCACGCAGAAGCCGTGGGACGAGCGGAAGGTGACGGCGCAACAGCTCGTCGGGGAGCTGTTCGCGAAGACGGCGGGCATCAAGGAGGCGCTCGTGCTTGCGTTCAATCCGCCGCCGATCTTCGGCCTCGGTACGGCGGGCGGCTTCGAGTTCTACATCCAGAACCACGGCGAAGGCGGCGCGAAGCGGCTCGACGAAGTGAAGAACGCGTTCCTTGCGAAGGCGAACGCCGATCCGGTGCTCGCCGGCGCACAGACGCTGTGGCGGGCCACGGTGCCGCAGCTCAACGTCGACGTCGATCGCGAGAAGGCCAAGACGCTCGGCATCCCGATCTCGAACATCTTCGCCGCACTGTCCGCCACGCTCGGCAACTACTACATCAACGACTTCAACAAGTACGGCCGCGCGTGGCAGGTGCTGATGTCGGCGGAGCCGTCGTATCGCAACCGGCCCGACGACATCGGCGCGATCTACGTGCGCTCGGCGGCGGGCGAGATGATTCCGCTGTCGTCGCTGGTCACGGTCCGCTACTCGTCCGGCCCCGACGCGCTCGACCGCTTCAACAACCTGCCGGCCGTCAAGATCCTGGGGCAGGGCGCGCCCGGCTACAGCTCCGGCCAGGCGATCGCCGAGGTCGAGAAGATCGCGGCCCAGGTGCTGCCGGCGGACTTCAGCTACGACTGGGGCGGCACGTCGTATCAGGAGAAGAAGTCGACCGGTGCGGCCACGTTCTCGCTCGGCCTCGCCGTCGTCATGGTGTTCCTGATCCTCGCGGCGCAATACGAGCGGCTGTCGCTGCCGCTGTCCGTGCTGCTCGCGCTGCCCTTCGGCACGTTCGGTGCCCTGGGCGCGATCTGGATCAAGAACTCGCTCGCGCCCTGGCTGCACTCGACGCCGCTCACCAACGACGTGTACTTCCAGATCGGCCTCGTCACGCTGCTCGGTCTCGCCGCCAAGAACGCCATCCTGATCGTCGAGTTCGCGGTGCTGAAGACGCACGAGGGCATGACGGCGTCGGCGGCGGCGATCGAAGCGGCGCGCCTGCGCTTCCGGCCGATCCTGATGACGTCGCTCGCGTTCATCCTCGGCGTGTCGCCGCTTGCGTTCTCGAGCGGCGCCGGCGCGGGCGCGCGGCATTCCACCGGCACCGGCGTGATGGGCGGCATGCTCGCGGCCACGTTCCTCGCGGTGTTCTTCGTCCCTCTCTTCTTCCGCATCATCACCGAGCGACGGCTGATCGAGCGGCGAAGCCACGACGAACTCGTCGCCGAAGTGAAGCACGCACGCACGTCGTCGCATCACGTTCCGCACACCCCCGGCCATCCGCCGATCCCGGCCGCCGGAGACGATTGACATGAATGGCCACACATTCCCCGCGCGCCGCCCGCCACGAACGGCGGCAATCGCCAGGACGCTGACCGCGATTGCGTTCGGTGCCGCGCTCGCCGGCTGCACGACGACGCCGACCGCTCCGCCGGCCGTCGAGCTGCCGGCAGCGACGATCGACCACCTCGATCTCGATCATTGGTGGACCGAGTTCAACGAGCCCGCGTTGAATGCGCTCGTCGACGAGGCGCTCGCGAACAACCTCGACCTGCGCCTTGCGATCGCGCGCATCGACGAGGCGCGCGCGCAGGTGACGGCCGCCTCCGCCAATCTCTATCCGAGTCTCAACCTCGGCGTGAACGCGAGCCGAAGCAAGGTGAGCGAAGTCGGAGGCATCCCGATCCCGCCCGGCGTACCGGCCATAACGAACAACTACCAGCTCGCCCTCAACGCATCGTACGAGCTCGACCTGTGGGGCAAGTACCGGACCGCGACGCGCGCGGCGCAGAACGACCTGCTCGCGACCGAATACGCGCGCGAGACGGTGCGTTCGGCGGTCGCCGCGGCGGTCGCGCAGACCTACTTCCAGCTGATCGCATCCGATGCGCAGCTTCAGCTGCTGGAAGACACGCTGAAGCTGCGCGAGCAGACCGTCGCGCTGCAGACCGATCGCGCGCAGGCCGGCGTGATCGGCCAGTACGACCTCGCGCAGGCGAAGGCGGAGCGCGACGCGGTTGTCGCCGACATCGCCACCGCGAAGCGCGCGGTGTCGCAGTTCGAATCGGCCCTCGCCGTCGTCGTCGGCCGTTCGCCTCGCGACGTGTTCTCGCCGGCGGTCGCGCGCGAGCCGTCGATCGACAAGCTGCTCGCCGTGCCCATGGTGCCCGCCGGCCTGCCGTCGGACGTGCTCGAGCGCAGGCCCGACGTGCGCCAGGCCGAGAAACAGCTCGTCGCCGCGAGCCTTCGCATCGACCGCGCGCGCGCCGACTACTTCCCGTCGCTGACGCTGACGGGGCAGCTCGGCACCGAATCGATCGAGCTCTCCAGGATCGCGAGCGGTCCCGCGCTGATCTGGTCGATCGGCGCCGGCTTGCTGCAGCCGCTCCTGAACCTGAAGTCGATCGACGCGAACGTCGAGGCGCAGACCGCGCGGCGGGAGGAGCTCGTCGTCAGTTATCAACAGACCGTGCAGTCCGCGTTCAAGGACGTGCACGACGCCCTTGCCGCGAACCAGACCACGCGCGACGCGCTCGTGGCGCAATCGACGCGCAAGCAGAACCTGCAGCAGGCCTACGAATTGTCGAACCTCCGCTACCAGTCGGGCTATTCTCCGTACCTGGAGGTGCTCGACGCGCAACGCCAGTTGCTGCAGGCGCAGACGCTGTCGATCCTCGCCGCGCGCGACGTGCGGCTCGTGCTCGTCGATCTCGCGAAGGCGCTGGGCGGTGGCTGGGATTACAGGAACGCGGTCGAGCCGGTGGCGGCGGCGCCGCAACCGAAGTAGCGGCAGCCGAAGGCGAATGGGTGACTTCTCGTCGAGGAGAAGTCGCCTTCGACGCCGGTCACTGCAGCGACGGCTTCTTGAGCAACGTGTTGCGGTCGACGGTCAGCACGGTGACTTCCTTCAAGCCACCGCTGCGTGCGACGGTGATCGGGATACGCGTACCGGCCGGGCCCTGCATCCAGAGGCTCCGATAGAAATCGCCGAGACCGCTGACCGGAGAGCCGGCAACGTCGCGGACGACGTCGCCGAGATGCACGCCTGCGCGCTCGGCCGGGCCCTGATGTGCGAGGCCCTGGATCGTGATGCCGTCCTTCGTCTCCGCCGTGTAGATGCCGAGCCAGGGACGCGGCGGACGATTCGCGCGTCCGAGCTTGCGCATGTCGTCCTCGATCGCATCGATCAGCTCGCTCGGCACGAACATGTTGCCTTTCACCGTGTCGTCGCCGTCGGCCTCCTGGACGAACAACGACCCGATGCCGGCCAGCCGGCCCTTCGCATCGAGCAATGCGGCGCCGCTCCATTCGGGATGCGGAGGCGCGGTGAACAGCGCGTCGTCGAGCAGATACTCCCAGTAGCCCGCGAACTCGCGGCGCGCGAACACGCGAGCGCGAAGCGCGTGCGAGCGGCCGCCGCTGCTCGCGACGTAGATCTCGTCGTCGAGCTCCGCCGAATCGAGATCGACGCGAGGGAGCGCCGGCGCGTCCAGCTGGCCGAGCGGCATCACGAGGCCGAGCCCCGTCACCTGGTCGTAGGCGAGCGCATGACCCGGCACGACGCTGCCCCCGTTCGTCGTGAGCCAGATCGACTCGGCTTCGGTGATCAGGTAGCCGATCGTCAGCACGACGCCGTCGTCGCCGATCACGACGCCGCTGCCGGTTCGCTCGGTGCCGAGCAGCGACGCGGTGAAGGCGTCCTCGGGAATCTCCGCGCGCACCGCGACGACCGCCGAAAGCGCGCGCGGGAGGTCGAAGTCCACGTCGTCGCTCGACGGTTGCAACTCGGGCGGGAACGCCCAGTGCGTCAGTTCGGCCATGAGTGCGGTAAGGCGGGAGGAGGCGATGCGCCACGCATCTTACGCGAGCGCGCCCGCGCGTCATTGGGCAATGAACGCCGCGGATCGTTCAACATGGCACGCGAGGCGCGGGACGGCCCGATCCCTGCAATGAAGGATTGTCGGTTGTACGAAGGATGAGCGACGTCGACGTCCTGGTTGCGGGTGCCGGCCCCACGGGCCTCGTGCTCACGCTGTGGCTTGCACGAGCCGGCGTGCGCGTGCGCCTCGTCGACAAGTCGCCCGCCGCGGCGTCGACGTCGCGCGCGCTCGTCGTGCACGCGCGCACGCTCGAGTTCTATCGGCAGCTCGGCATCGCGGACGCCGCGGTCCGAGCAGCGGTCCGCTTCGACGCGGCGAACCTGTGGGTGGGCGGCCGGCGCGTCGCGCACGTCGAGCTGGGCGCATTGGGTGCGGGCGCGACGCCGTTCCCGTTCATGCTGATCTTTCCGCAGGACGAGCACGAGCGTCGGCTGATCGCGGATCTTGCCGCAATCGGCGTCGCAGTCGAGCGTCCATGCGCGCTCGAACGTTTCGACGATCGGGGCGACCACGTCGTCGCGCGGCTCGTGCACGGCGACGGCCGCGAGGAAACCTGCAGCGCCACGTATCTCGCGGGCTGCGACGGCACGCATTCGACGGTACGCGCACAGCTCGGTGCAGGCTTCCCCGGCGGCACGTACGGGCATCTGTTCTACGTCGCGGACGTCGAAGCGCACGGCCCGGCCGTCGACGGTGAGCTGAACGTCGCGCTCGACTTCGCCGACCTGGTCGCGATATTTCCGATGCAGGGTGGAGCTCGCGTGCGCCTCGTCGGCACGGTGAAGCCGGAGAACGAGCGCAGCGACCGAGCGCTCGAGTGGGGCGATGTGAGCCGCCGGGCGATCGAAACGCTCGGCCTCGGGGTGACGCGAGTCAACTGGTTCTCGACCTATCACGTCCATCATCGCGTCGCATCGCATTTCAGGAGCGGCCGCGCATTCCTGCTCGGCGACGCCGCGCACATCCACAGTCCGGTCGGCGGCCAGGGCATGAACACGGGCATCGGCGACGCCGTCAACCTCGGCTGGAAGATCGCCGCGGTGCTCGCCAGGACCATCGATGCTCGCGTCCTCGAAACGTTCGAACCCGAACGAATCGCGTTCGCGAAGCGCCTCGTCGCGACCACCGACCGCGCATTTCAGCTCGCCACGAGCGAAGGGCCCATCGCGCGCTTCGTTCGCATGCGCGCCATTCCCGAGCTGCTGCCCGCGCTGACCGGCCTCTCCGAAGTACGCCGCTTCATGTTCCGCACGCTGTCGCAGACCGCGATCGAATATCGCGACAGCCAACTGAGCCGCGGCACGGCCGGTTCGGTCCACGCCGGCGATCGCTTGCCGTGGGTCGACCTTCACGGGTCCGATGCCGCGCCCGCGGACAACTTCGCGCCGCTCGCGGCGCGCGATTTCCAGGTCCACGTGTACGGCAACGCCAGCCCGGCGTTGACGTCGCTCTGCCGCACGCGCGGCATCCCGGTGCACGCATTCGCCTGGCGCGAGGCGATGGCCGGCGCGGGATTCGCGCGCGATGCGTTCTACCTGATTCGTCCCGACGGCTACGTCGCGTTCGCCGAGCGCAACGGCGACGACCTGGCTGCGCTCACGCGCTATCTCGACGACTGGCGCATCGCGAATCCACGCTGACCGGCAAAGCTGCCGGGCTGCCCGCGCAGCGCAGCGGCAGCTAGATCGACGCCGCGAGCCTGCTCACGACTTCGGCACCCTCGCCGACGATTTCGCCGAAGGTCAGCGTGCCGGACGCGACGTCGACCAGCGTATGGAGCGCGCGCGCCGATGCGTCGTCGAAGGACAGGCTGCCCTCCAGAACGCCGGTCGCCGCGAAGTCGATCTGCTCGGCGAGGCGCGCGCACGCGTCGGCATTCGCGCTCACCTTGAACGTCGGTGCGAGCGCACTGCAGTAGCTGTTGCCGGCGCCGGTCGTGAACACGACGAGTTGCGCGCCGGCCGCCACCATCGCGGTAATGGACTCGGGCGAGAAGAACGGCGTGTCCATCAGGTAGAGCCCGGGCGCGGCGGGCCGCTCCGTTGCGCGGAGGACGCCGCGGATCGGCTGCTCTCCGCCCTTCGCGATCGCGCCGAGCGCCTTCTCTTCGATCGTCGTGAGGCCGCCGGCCTTGTTCTCCGGTCCTGGATTCTGTGCGCGAATGTCGCTACCCGATTCGCGCACCGCGCGCTCGCGTGCCATCACCGTCGCCACGATCTGCCGGGCGATTTCCGGGGACGCCGCGCGCCTCGCCAGCAGATGCTCGGCGCCCGTCCATTCGACCGTCTCGCTGAACACCGCCCGCCCACCCGCTGCCACGATCCGCTCGGCGAGGCGGCCCGCGAGCGGATTGCACACCAGCCCCGACGTCGCATCGGAATGGCCGCATTCGACCGCCAAAAACAGGTCGGCGAGCGTGCAGGGCTCGCGGCGCGACCGCGACGCGTCGCGAACGAGCCGCGCCACGATCCGCACGCCGCGATCGACGAGCGCCAGTGCATCCGCGTGCACGCCGGACAGCGACAACCCGTCCGCAGGCTTGCCGATCCTGCGCAGCACGTCGAGATACGGTTCGGTGATCGCATCGGCGGCCGACACGACGAGCACGGCGGCGACGTTCGGGTTGCACGCGAGCCCCGCCAGCGTGTCGAAATGCAATCGCGCGTCGTCGCCGACCTGCCCGCGGCCGAATCCCGACGTCACGGCCACGCTGCCGGCCACGAGATTCGCGATGCGCTGCGCAGCGGCCGACGTGAGGCCCGTGGGCGACAGCACGAGCACGTGGTTGCGCACGCCGACGGTGCCATCGGTGCGGCGAAAGCCGGCGAAACGTTGCAGGCTTTCGTTCACGCGGTTGCGCCTGAAAGAGCAAACGCGTCGGCCGCAAACCCCGCGACACCGACGTCGAGCGCGAGCACGTGGCCGGCGAGCGGCTCGGCGGCAAGCTGCGACGGGCTCAACCCGCGCGCGGCCGTCGTGACGAAGAGCGTCCGGTAATCGCGACCGCCGAACGTGCACGAGGCGGGCTTGCTCACCGGCAGTGGCAGCACGCGATCGACACGTCCCTGCGGATCGAGCCGCAGCAGCGCGCCACCGTCGAAGATCGCCGACCACAGGAAACCCTCGCGGTCGACGCACGCGCCGTCGGGTCCACCGGGGAGCGCGCCGAGGTCGGCAAAAAGGCGCCGCTCTCGAAGCATCGCGCACTCGGCATCGAAGGCGAACGCGTCGATCGTCCCGCGCCGCGTATCGGCGACGTACATCGTCGCGCCGTCCGGGCTCCACGCAATGCCGTTCGGCGTGAGCCAGTCGCCGAGAACGCGCGCGCAGCGGTCGAAACCTTCGAGCACGTACAGGCTGCCCTCGGCAAGCGCCGAGTCGGGATTCATCGAGCCGCACCACAGGCGTCCCCGCCGGTCGCATTTGCCGTCGTTCAGCCGGGTGCCTGGCATTTCGGCCTCGGGATCGAGGAAATGTTCGAGTCGCCCCGAGGCGGGATCGAACGTCGCGAATCCGGAGCGCAACCCGGCGATCAACGTTCGGCCGGTCGACGGCACGATGCAGCCGATGTCCTCGGGCATCGGCCAGCGCGCCTCGTCCGCGCTGTCGGGGTCGAGCGCGTGAATCGCCGGCGTGTCGCGCAGGTCGACGAAATAAAGACGCCCATCGCGCTCGCTCCATACGGGGCTCTCGCCGAGCGAGCAGCGGTTGCGGCCGATGCTTCGCAGCGCACGCGGCGGTTGCGCTCGCGCCCACGCGCGCTCGAGATCCGGCGAACGACGCGCGGTCGTCGCGAGATTGTGCTCGTGCACGAACGCGCCCGCATCGATCGCCTGCGTCGTGCGTCCGATGTACTCGCCGTACTTGCGGATTCGCATCCCGGCCGCGAGCGGGCGCAGCGCGAACTTGTGCCCGGACGGGATTGCGTCGACCAGCGTCACGTCGCGCCCGACGTCCCTGCAGCGAACCTCGACGCGCGTGCCGGCGGGAAGCGGTCGCACCGCGGTGCCGACGTCGTCGGCGGCATCGAGAAGCCATGCGTCGGGGGACGTCGTCACGCTCGAGGTTCTTGCCGAAGCCGTGCAGATCGCGCCATTGCCCGCGGACGGTTGAGATCGAAGGCCGGCGCGCGCTGGCGAGCCGGGCGACCGCGCGTCAATAGACGTGCGCGAGACGGCCGAGCAGCGCAATCACGACGCCGTTGCTCGCGAGCACGATGCCGGACAGCCACATCAGGTTCTGCAACTGGCTCGCCTTGACCTCGGCCTTGATGTCGGCGCGCAACGCGTCGAGCTTGGCGTCGAAGCTGGCCTCGATTGCGGCCATGCGCCGCTCGAAAGCGTTCATCCGCACGTCGAAAGCGTCCATCCGCACGTTGAAGTCCGACCGCGTCAGCAGTTCGGCGCCTTCCTGCGCGACGTCGACCGCGTCCGCAATTTCCTCGGCGGTGAAGTTCGCGCCCTTGCCGGTGGCCTTGAGCGCCTTGAGAAGCTTGCGCGTATCGATGGCGAGCGTCGACATGCCCCCGTGGCTATCGACGTGCCCAGTATAGCGCCATCAGTCCTCCGGCCGAGGCGACGCGGCAGGTCGCTACATGCTGCGTCGGTACTGCCCGCCGACGTCGAACAGTGCGTTCGTGACCTGACCGAGCGAGCACACGCGGACCGTGTCGATGAGCTCCTCGAACACGTTGCCCCCGTCGATCACCACCTGCCTGAGCCGAGCGAGCGCGGCAGGCGCCTCGCGCGCATGCCGAGCGTGAAAATCGGCGAGGCGCGAAAGCTGCGACTGCTTCTCTTCATCCGTGGAGCGCGCGAGCTCGAGCTTCTGCGTCACCGGATCGCCGTGCGGGTTGCGGAACGTGTTGACGCCGACGATCGGGTACGAGCCGTCGTGCTTGCGATGCTCGTAATAGAGCGATTCCTCCTGGATCTTGCCGCGCTGGTAGCCCGTCTCCATCGCGCCGAGCACGCCGCCGCGATCGGAGATCGCCTCGAATTCCTTCAGCACCGCCTCCTCGACGAGCGACGTCAGCTCATCGATGATGAACGATCCCTGGTTCGGGTTCTCGTTCTTCCCCAGGCCCCATTCGCGGTTGATGATCAGCTGGATCGCCATCGCACGGCGCACGCTGTCCTCCGTCGGCGTCGTGATCGCCTCGTCGTACGCGTTCGTGTGCAGCGAGTTCGTGTTGTCGTACGTCGAGATCAGCGCCTGCAGCGTCGTGCGGATGTCGTTGAACGCGATCTCCTGCGCGTGCAGGCTGCGCCCGCTCGTCTGCGAGTGGAACTTGAGCTTCTGGCTGCGCTCGTTCGCGGCGTAGCGCCCGCGCATCGCGATCGCCCAGATCCGGCGCGCAACGCGGCCGATCACCGCGTACTCGGGGTCCATCCCGTAGCTGAAGAAGAACGACAGGTTCGGCGCGAAGTCGTCGACGTGCATGCCGCGCGCCAGGTACGCCTCGACGAACGTGAAGCCGTTGGCCAGCGTGAAGGCGAGCTGCGAGATCGGGTTCGCGCCCGCTTCCGCGATGTGGTAGCCCGAGATCGACACGGAGTAGAAGTTGCGAACGTTGTGGTGCACGAAGTACTGCTGGATGTCGCCCATCACCTTGAGGCTGAACTCCGTCGAGAAGATGCAGGTGTTCTGTCCCTGATCCTCCTTCAGGATGTCGGCCTGCACGGTGCCGCGGACGGTCGACAGCGTCCATTCGCGGATCTTCGCCGCCTCGTCCTCGGTCGGCTCGCGGCCATTGTCCTCGGCGAATTTCTCGAGCTGCTGGTCGATCGCGGTGTTCATGAACATCGCGAGGATCGTCGGCGCGGGCCCGTTGATCGTCATCGACACCGACGTGTTCGGCGCGCAGAGGTCGAAGCCCGAATAGAGCACCTTCATGTCGTCGAGCGTCGCGATCGACACGCCGGAGTTGCCGACCTTGCCGTAGATGTCGGGACGCGAGTCCGGATCGTTGCCGTAAAGCGTCACCGAATCGAACGCGGTCGACAGCCGCGCAGCCGGCATTCCGTCCGCGAGCAGGTGAAAGCGGCGGTTCGTGCGGAACGCGTCGCCCTCGCCGGCGAACATCCGCGTCGGATCCTCGTTCTCACGCTTGAAGGCGAAGACGCCCGCCGTGAAGGGGAAGCTGCCGGCGACGTTCTCGGTCAGCTGCCAGCGCAGGATCTCGCCGTCGTCCTCGTAGCGCGGCAGGGCGACCTTCGGCACCTTGGTTCCGGACAGCGACGTCGTGTTGAGGGCCGTCCGGATCTCCTTGTCGCGGATCTTCACGACGTATTCGTCGCCCGCGTAGGAGGCCTTCGTCCGCGGCCACATGTCGAGGAGCTTCCTGGAGCGCGGCGTGAGCGCCGCATCGCGCTCGGCGATCAGCGCGTCGAGCGCCTCGGGCGCGCGTTCCGCGAGCATCGACTTCGCCGCACGCAACTGCTGGCGCTCGCGGGCGACGCACGACTGCCGTTGCGCCCGCTCGTGGTAGCCGCGAACCGTCTCCGCGATCTCGGCGAGATAGCGCGTCCGCTGGGCCGGGACTATCGCCTGCCGCTGCGTCGAGAACCGCGTCGTCGCCGATGGCAGCACGCTTTTCTCGAGCGCAAGGCCGTGGTCGGCGAGCCGCGCGGCGATCGCCTGGTAGAGCGCGGTAACGCCGTCGTCGTTGAAGCGGGACGCGATCGTGCCGAAGACGGGCATCGTGTCCGGCGCCGCATTGAAGAGCGAGCGATTGCGCTGGTACTGCTTGCGGACGTCGCGCAGCGCGTCCTGCGCGCCCTTGCGGTCGAACTTGTTGATCGCGACGAAGTCCGCGAAGTCGAGCATGTCGATCTTCTCGAGCTGCGACGCCGCGCCGAACTCGGGCGTCATCACGTAGAGCGAGGCGTCGACGAGCGGGACGATTGCCGCGTCGCCCTGCCCGATGCCCGACGTCTCGACGATGACGAGGTCGAATCCTGCCGCCTTGCATGCCGCGATCGCGTCGGGCAGCGCCTTCGAGAGCTCGTTGCCCGCTTCGCGCGTCGCGAGCGATCGCATGTAGATGTTCGGCGTGCCGATCGCGTTCATCCGGATGCGGTCGCCCAGCAGCGCTCCTCCGGACTTGCGGCGCGAAGGATCGATCGAGAGGATCGCGATGCGCAGCCGATCGCCCTGGTCGAGCCGGAACCTGCGCACGAGCTCGTCGGTGAGCGAGCTCTTGCCTGCGCCGCCGGTGCCGGTGATGCCGAGGACCGGCGTCTTCGCGCGGGCCGCGGCGTCCGTCACCGCCTGCCGCAATGCGGGCGGCGCAACGCCCGCCTCGAGCGCCGTGATCGTGCGCGCCAGCGCGCCGGCGCGCGCGTAGCGGTCGCCGTGGCGCAGCGCATCGATCGACGCCGGCATTCGTTGCGTCAGGTCGACGTCGGCCGCCGCGACGATCTCGTTGATCATTCCCTGCAGGCCGAGCTTCTGGCCGTCCTCGGGCGAGAAGATCCTCGTGACCCCGTAGGCGTGCAGCGCGTCGATCTCCGCGGGCACGATCACGCCGCCGCCGCCGCCGAATACCTTTACGTGACCGGCGCCGCGCTCGCGCAGCAGGTCGATCATGTAGGTGAAGAACTCGACGTGGCCGCCCTGGTACGACGAAACGGCGATCGCGTGAGCATCCTCCTCGATCGCACAACCGACGATCTCCTCGACCGACCGGTTGTGCCCGAGGTGGATCACCTCGCAACCGGTCGCCTGCAGGATGCGGCGCATGATGTTGATGGATGCGTCGTGGCCGTCGAAGAGGCTCGCGGCCGTGACGAAGCGCACCTTGGCAAGCGGCGTGTAGACGAGCGGCCCGGCAGTCGAGAGATCCGTCATCGCGTGACGCTGGGTTCGGAACGGTGGCTTTCCCGGAAGCTTAACGGAAGCGTCCGGCCCGGGCGCCGGGGAGCGAGCCATCGACAAGGCGCGATCCTGCGGGCGATCGACACGGAAGCCCTCCGCAGCGCCGTGCCGCGGGCGCTCGCCCGCCGTCCTGATCTTCGCAAACGCTAGCATGACGTTTACGTAAACGTCAATCTGGGACGATCGATCGGACCAGTCGAACCCCGCGTTTGTCTCGACTTCGGCACTTTTCCGGCGCGGACGCTGTCCCATCGTCGCCACCGCGCGGCCTTCGCCGCCAGTTTCGTCCTTCATGCGCCATTCGACCCCTCTTCGGTTCGTTCTCGCCTTCGCATTCGCCTTGCTGTCGTCGACGGCGCTCGCGGCGCTGCCGCCCGGCGTGACGAAGGGTCCGAGCGTGGAGGGCGTCCACGAGTACCGCCTGGCGAACGGCCTCGTCGTCCTGCTCTTCCCCGACGCGACGAAGCCGACCACGACGGTCGACGTGACCTACAAGGTGGGCTCGCGGATGGAGAACTACGGCGAGACGGGCATGGCGCACCTGCTCGAGCACATGCTGTTCAAGGGGACGCCGTCCGTTCCCAGCGTCTTCGCCGAGCTCGGCCGGCGCGGGATGCAGTTCAACGGCAACACCTCGTACGACCGCACGACGTACTTCGAGACGTTCACGGCGTCGCCGGAGTCGCTCGACTGGGTGCTGATGATGGAGTCCGAGCGGATGACGCGCTCGACGTTCAGCAAGACCGAGCTCGATTCCGAGATGACGGTCGTGCGGAACGAATTCGAGAGCGGCGAGAACAAGCCGCAGAGCGTCCTGTGGAAGCGGATGGCGGCCGTCGCGTTCGACTGGCAGAACTACGGCAAGCCGACGATCGGCGCGCGTTCCGACATCGAGAACGTGCCGTTCGAGAAACTGCGCGCCTTCTACCAGGAGTATTACCAGCCGGACAACGCGGTGCTCACTGTCGGCGGCAAGTTCGATCCCGACGCGACGCTCGCGGCCATCGCCAGGTACTTCGGCCCGATACCGAAGCCCACGCGCGTGCTGCCGAAGCTCTACACCGTCGAGCCCGTCCAGGACGGCGAGCGGACCGTCACCGTCCGCCGTGTGGCGAGCACGCAATACGTCGGCGCGCTTTTCCACCTGCCGCAGGGCGCGAATGCCGACACGACGGCCTTCGAGGCGCTGGCCGAGATCATGACGGTCGAACCGGCGGGACGACTCTACAAGGCCCTCGTCGAAGCAAAAAAGGCGTCGAGCGTCGACAACTGGATGTTTCCGCTGCACGACGCGGGTTTCGTCATCTTCTGGGCGCAGGTTCCACCCGACCTGTCGATCGATACCGCCCGCGACACGATGCTCGCGACGCTCTACGACGTCGCGGCGCACCCGGTGACCGCCGCCGAGCTCGAGCGCGTGAAGATCAAGGCGCAGAAGGACTTCGACGACACGATCAACGATCCGCAGCAGATGGCGGTCGCGCTCGCCGATTCGATCGCCGAGGGCGACTGGCGCCTCTTCTTCATTCATCGTGATCAATGGCGCGCGCTCAAGCCCGCCGACGTGACGCGCGTCGGCACCGAGTATCTCAAGAGCTCCAACCTCACGGTCGGCCTCTTCGAGCCGGAAGCGAAGCCGGACCGCGCGCCGCAGCCGGCACCGTTGAACGTCCCGGCGCTCGTCAACGACTACAAGGGCGAGCCGCCGGTCGCCGCCGGCGAGGCGTTCGATCCGACGCCGGCGAACCTCGAATCGCGCACGCAGCGCTTCACGCTTTCGAACGGAATGAAGGTCGCGCTGCTCCCGAAGAAGACGCGCGGCGAGACGGCGCAGATCGAGATCCGGCTCGACCTCGGCGACACGAAATCGCTCGAGAACACGTCCCCCGCGTCGGGCCTCACGGCCGACATGCTCGATCGCGGCACCGCGAAGCATTCGCGGCAGGCGTTCCAGGACGCGCTCGACAAGCTTCGCTCGAAGCTCGACATCGGAGGCGGCGGCGCGACCGTGGCCGTAACGGCGACGACCGTACGTGACAGCGTTCCCGACGTCCTTCGCCTCGCTGCCGAGGCGTTGCGCGAGCCGGCCTTCCCGGCTGGAGAATACGCACAGCTCAAGAGCGAGCTCTTGACGCGTCTCGAGCAAGGGCGCACCGATCCCAGCGCGCTCGCGCGGCGCGCGGCTGCGCGCGCCGGCAATCCCTACCCGCCGCAGGACGTTCGCTACGTGCCGACGATCGACGAGGACATCGCACGCCTGCGCGCGACCGATCTCGACGCGGTCAAGGCGTTCTACACGAAGTTCTACGGCGCCTCGCACGCGGAGATGGCGATCGTCGGCGACTTCGACGTCGCGACCGTCAAGCCGCTGCTCGAGCAGCTGTTCGGTTCGTTCAAGAGCCCGACTCCCTATACGCGCGTTCCGCAGCCGTTCTATTCCACGAAGGACGCCCCGGCCATGTTCGAGACGCCCGACAAGCCGAATGCGGCGATGTTCGGCCGGCTGTCGATGCCGCTCACCGACCAGTCGCCGGACTACGCGTCGTTGCTCGTCGCCAACCGCGTGCTCGGCGGCGACAGCGATTCGCGAATCTTTCAACGCGTGCGCGTCAAGGGCGGCTTCTCGTACGCGGTGGGTACCGCGTTCCAGCCCGCGTCGATCGACCCGAACAGCACGCTCGTGCTCTACGCGATCTTCGCGCCGCAGAATCTCGACAACGTCAAGTCGGCGACCGCGGACGAGATCCGGCGCGCGCTCGAGGGCGGCTTCAAGCCCGAGGAGATCGCCGCGGCGAAGAAGGCCGTGCTCGAGGAGCGGCAGATCGCCCGCGCGCAGGACCCGGCCGTCGCGAACGCGCTCGTGTCGCAGGCGTTCCTCGGCCGCACGTGGGCAGAGTCGGAGAAGATCGATCGCGACATCCAGGCGGTCACGCCGGAGTCGGCGACGGCGGCGCTTCGCAAGTACGTCGTGCCGGACGACATCGCCTTCGCGTATGCCGGCGACTTCGCGAAGAAATAGCGCCGGCGCCTACGCGGCGGCGAGCAGATCCTCGAGATCGGCGGCGATGCCCGCCGCGCATGCAACGCACGGCGCCTTGGCCATCGGCGCCGCCGGCGCGAAGGGCGCCGCGTAGCCGCCGGCTTCCTCGACGAGCAGCACGCCGCCCACCGCATCCCACCACGACAGCGACAGCTCGACGAACGCGTCCAGCCGTCCGCCGGCGACGTGCGCGAGCTGCAACGCGGCCGAGCCGAAATTGCGCATGGCGACGCCGCGCTCCATGAACCGCCGGCGGATCTCGAGGTAGCGTGGGCTCGGCGCGCGATCGTGGTGGCCGAGGGCGACATAGGCACCCGTCAGGGTCTTCGTCGGTGCCGCGCGCAGCGGTCTGCTGCTCGCTTCGTCGTCGCACCAGGCGCCGCCGCCGCGCACCGCATGGTAAAGCTCGCCGCCTGCCGGATCGAACACGACGCCGATGCGCGCGCGCCCCTGCTCGACGTACGCGACCGCCACGTTCCAGTACGGCACGCCGCGCAGGAAGTTGTGCGTGCCGTCGATCGGGTCGACGACCCAGCAGCCATCGATCGGCCCTGCGTAAGCGTCCGCCGTCTCTTCGCCGAGGAACCGGTCCGCCGGGAATGCCCGCGCGATCTCGCGCCGCAGCAGCGCCTCCACGTCGCGGTCGGCGTGGCTCACGAAATCCTGCGGACCCTTGAGCTCGATCGTCAGGCGTTCGCGGCGGCGGAAATGGTCGAGCGCGAGCGCGCCGGCACGGCGTGCGACGTCGCGCGCGAAGACGTAGCGCGCGTCGTCCAGCGGAGGATGAGGCCGGGCGCGGACGGCGGCGTCCAGGCTACAGCGTCACCACGCGCCGCTCCAGCAGCGACTGGCGAAGCGCGAGCGTGATCCGCGTCGCCTCCGTCGCATCGCGCAGCGTGAGCGGCGGCGGCCGGTCCTCGATCACCGCCTGCACGAACTCGGTATCCTCGCGCAGGAACGCATCGGCGAAGCGCTCGTAGAACGTCGGCGTGCATTCGTGCCGCACGCCGTGCTCGTCGGAGACGACGACGTGATCGCGGCGCGCGTCGCCGCCGACGAGAACGCGTCCCCTGGTCCCGATCACCTCGGTCATGCACTCGAATCCATGCGCCATCGTCCGCGACGCGTAGATCGTCGCGATCTCGCCGGTGACGAACTCGCAGGTCGCAACGCCGTTGTCGACGTCGCGCCATTCGCGCAGGCCCTCGTGCAGGCCGACGAGGCCGGTCGCGAACACGCGCGCGGCGTCGGAGACGCCGAGAAGCCAGCGCGCCGCGTCGACGTCGTGGACGCTCATGTCGACGAAGATGCCGCCGCTCGCCTCCGAGTAGCGGACGAAGAATCCGCTGGGATCGTTCTGGTCGAGCGTATGCGAGCGCACCATCAGCGGACGGCCGATGCGGCCGTCGCGGATCAGCGCGTGCGCATGACGATAGCTCTCGTCGAAGCGCCGCACGAACCCGATCATCACCTTGAGGTCCGGCTGCAGCGCGGCCTCGGCCTCCACGCGGCGGCATTCGGCGACGTCGAGCGACAGCGGCTTTTCCGAGAACACGTGCTTGCGCGCGCGCAGCGCGTCGACGATCTGCTGCGCGTGCAGCGTCGTCGGAGTGACGATGAACACCGCGTCGATCTCGGCGTGCGCGAGCATCGCTTCATACTCGGTGTAAGCCCGCGTGACGCCGAGCTCGCGCTTCGCCCATTCGAGCTCCTCCGCGAGCGGGCTGCAGACGGCGACGAGCTCGCTCTCGGCGACCTTGTGCGCGAGGTTCTCGGCATGGCGGCGGCCCATGCGGCCGATGCCCGCGATGCCGACGCGTAGTCGTGGATGGGTCATGGCTTCGGTTTCAGAGCAAGACGATGCGCTTCTCGCGCCACGACGTCGTCGCGGCCTCCGCCAGCGCGAGCGCCGCGACGCCGTCGTCGATCGACGTCCGCGGCTTCGCGCGGCCCGCGAGCACGTCGAAGAAATGCGCCATCTCGATCGCGTACGCGGCGCGGTAGCGCTCGAGGAAGAAGTGCTCCGGCTTGTCGGCGCCGATCGCGTCCGACGACCAGAACATCACCTCCGTCGGCCGGTGGTTGCCGGCCTGCAGCATGCCTTTCGCGCCGATCACCTCGAACCGCTGGTCGTAGCCGTACGCGGCGCGGCGGATCGTGTTGATCTGCGCGAGGCGACCGCGGCGCGTGCGCAGCGTGACCGCGGTCGCGTCGATGTCGCCCGCGCCTTCGATCGCCGGGTCGGTGAGGCAGCTGCCGGTGGCGTAGACGCTGGCCGCCTCGTCGCCGAGGATCCAGCGGAAGATGTCGAAGTCGTGGATCAGCATGTCCTTGAAGATGCCGCCCGAGCGCTTGATGTAGTCGACCGGAGGTGCGCCCGGGTCGCGGCTCGTGACGACGAGCATCTCGGGCGTTCCGATCGCGCCGTCGTCGATCCGGGCCTTGAGCGATGCGAACGTCGGGTCGTAGCGGCGCTGGAAGCCGATCAGGCACGGCACGTTCGCCGCATGAACCGCTTCGGCGCAAGTCCGCGCGCGATCGAGCGCCAGGTCCACCGGCTTCTCGCAGAAGACGGCCTTGCGCGCCTTCGCGGCGCGCAGGATGTACTCGGCGTGCGTGTCGGTCGACGACGCGATCAGCACCGCAGCGACCTGCGCGTCGGCGAACGCGCGCTCGGCGTCGCCGACCTCCGCGCCGTATCGCTGTGCGAGCGTCTGCGCGGCCTTGCCGTCGACGTCGACGACGTAGCGCAGCCGCACGCCGGGCTGGCGCACGACGTTGCCGGCGTGGATGTTGCCGATGCGGCCGGCGCCGAACAGTGCGACGTCGATCATTGGTGCCCTCCCAGCATCCATTCGTGCGCCGGGTCGTTGCGGAAGCGCCACTCGCGCGTCGGACCCGCCATCACGTTGAGGTAATAGGATTCGTATCCGTAGGGTACGACGACCGGGTGATAGCCCCGCGGCACCATCACGACGTCGTGGTCCTCGACGGCGAGCGACTCGTCGAGCGAGCGATCATCGGTGTAGACGCGCTGGAAGGCGAAACCCTGCGCCGGCGACAGCCGATGGTAATACGTCTCCTCGAGCGCGCTCTCCTGCGGCAGGTGGTCGGCATCGTGCTTGTGCGGCGGATAGGACGACGAATGACCGCTCGGCGTACGCACCTCGACGACGAGCAGATGCGACGCGGGCTCGCTCTCGGGAAGGATGTCGCAGACGTAGCGCGTGTTGAGGCCGCTGCCGCGCGCGAAGCGCTTCATCCGCGACGGCTCGATCAGCCGCGTCGGTGCAAGGCCCGGGCCGGGCGCGCTCGCGACGCCGATCTGCGCCGCGCCGTGCGCCGTGACGTCGATGCCGCCTCCGTTGGCGAAGTAGACCGCATACGGCGCCGCGTCGTCGAACACGTCGCGGCGCTCGCCGATGCGCGCGAACGTCTCGCCGTTCTGCTGGCGCAGGCTGACGATGCCGCCGAGCACGACGATGCAGAGCTCGTCGGCCGGCCGGTCGATGGCGACCGACTCGCCGTCTTGCAGACGGTGTGCCGAGAAACCGACGTAGCGCCATCCCGCCGACTGCGGCGTCACGCCGACGATGTCGCGGCCTTCGCGCCGCGCCTTGACGAGCAGCGTCATTTCATCCCCAAACGATTGCCGCTCACGAGCCGCGACAGGTGCGCGTATCCCATCTCGGCGTAGCGATACGCGGGCGCGACCGCCGGATCCTGTTCCGCCTCGACGACGAGCCACCCGCGATAGCCGTTGCCCCGCAGGATGTCGACCAGCGACGCGAAGTCGACGGCGCCGTCACCCGGCACCGTGAATGCGCCGTTGATCACCGCCTCGAGGAAACTCCAGTCGCGGTTTCGCGCGAGGCGGACCACGTCCGGCCGCACGTCCTTGCAATGGACGTGGCATACCCGGCCCACGTGCCTGGCGAGCATTTGCACGGCATCGCCGCCGGCGAACGTCATGTGGCCGCTGTCGAACAGGAGGCCCACCTCGTCGCCCGTGTTGTCGATCAGCCGGTCGACGTCGTCGGGCGTCTCGACGTACGCGCCCATGTGATGGTGATACGCGAGGCGTACGCCGTGGTCGAGCGTATGGCGAGCAAACTGCGTGAGGCGAAGGCCGTAGTCGCGCCATTGCGTCGCGCTCGTGAACCGCGGCCGCTTGTACAGCGGAACGCTCGCGCCCTGGATGCTGTCGGCGACTTCGCCGTACACCATCACGTTCGCGCCGCCCTCGGCGAGCAGCCTCAGGTGCGCGCGGGCATCGCGCGTCTCGTCGTCGACCGCGTTTTTGGCGAGCCGTCCCGAGTACCAGCCGGAGACGAGCGCGAGCCCGTACGGCTCCAGCACCGCGCGCAACGCGCGCGGCTCGCGCGGGAACTTGTTGCCGAGCTCGAAGCCTTCATAACCGATGCGCGCGCCCTCGGACAGCGCCACGTCGAGCGGCGTCTCGCCGCCGAGCGACGGCAGGTCGTCGTTGCTCCACGAGATCGGGTTGATGCCGATGCGGACGGGAAAATCGCTGGCAGCCGTCACGGCCGCTGCTCCTTCTTTTCCTCGTCGTAGTGCGCGCGCGCCTCGCGCACCTTCGCGCGCGGCGACACTTCCGGCACCGCGACGTCCCACCACCAGCCGCCTTCCTGCGTCGCGCGATGCGGATCGGTCTCGATCGCCACGACGTACGTCCGGTCGGCCGCACGTGCGCGCGCGAGCGCGTGCTCGAGCTCGGCGATGTTGGCGACGTTTTCCGCGCGCGCACCGAGCGCGATCGCATGCGCGGCGAAGTCGACTTTCGGCGGCTCGGGCATCGCGCGGATGCAATCGTCGAGCAGGTTGTTGAACGGAGCGCCACCGCATGCCTGCTGCAGCCGGTCGATGCAGCCGAAGCCGCGGTTGTCGAGCACGACGACGACTAGCTTCAGGCCGAGCATCACCGACGTCGCGATCTCCGAATTCATCATCAGGTAGCTGCCGTCGCCGACGAGCACGACGACCTCGTGCTCGGGATGCGCCATCTTGACGCCGACGGCGCCGGCGATC
>DATIEN010000032.1:0-12219 GCA_035455705.1 Casimicrobiaceae bacterium
CGAGATCGCGGCCGTAAAGATCGAGCGACTTCGCGAAATGCGCGAGCGTGAAACCGCCGCCCGCGGCGCGGAAGGCGCCGACCGCGGACAGCGCGAGGGGCAGGATGAAGAACAGCGCGACGACGGCGAGCGCCGGCCCGACGAGCGCCACCGCTAAGATGTGACCCCCCCACGCTTGCGGCTTCGCCGCGGCGCTGCCCCCCAAGGGGGCGGAATCCGCTCCTCGGGGCGGCCCTTCGGAGCGGATGGGCGTCGCCATCGTGCGCGTGCCCGCTACTTCAGCACGACGCGCTCGTACCCCTCGACGATGTCGGTGAAGTACTGCGACAGCGGGAACGGCCGGCCCTTGCTCGCGAGGTCCGTCGGCGTGATGTCCGTGAAGAGCTTGTTCCACTCGGCCGGCGGCATCTTCGACTGCACGTACTTCGGATCGATGCCCGGGTACCAGTTGAACTGCTTGACGATGCCGTCGGCCTGCACTTCCGGGCTTTCCGCGAAGTCGATGAACTTCTTCGCGAGGTCGGCGTGCTCGGCCTTCGCCGGAATCACGTAGTACATCGGCTGTCCCGGAAGGCCGGGCGCCGGCAGTTCGAGCTTCACCTTCGGGTTCATCTTGCCGTCGGCCATCCACGTGTAGAACATGTCGACCCACACCGGCCCCATGGCGATCTCGCCGCGGTTCAGCATGTCGAGCGTGCCCGCATTGCCCGGCGTCATCACGACGTACTGGTTGAATTCCTTGAGGCTTTGCAGCGACTTGTCGATCCCCGCCTTCATGTTCGGGTCATAGGGTCCCTTCTCGAACTTCTCGCGCATGCCCGCGTCGTTCGCCTCGACCCAGCCCATCACGAAGCCGACGCCCGACATGCCGCCCTTGACGCCGTTGTAGCCGAACTGCTTCGGATTCTTCTTCACCCACTCCTCGAGCTCCTTGAAGCTCTTCGGCGGCGTCTTGACGAGATCGGGGTTGTACGCGAAAGCGATCTGGCTGTGGAACATCGGCAGCACGTAGCCATCGACGTTCGCGCCGAGCGCGTTCTTCGCCGTGTCGCGCGAGACGAGCTTGCCTGCCTGCACCTGGTCGCGGTACTTCATCAGCAGCTTGTTCTCGACCATCGTCGCGGCGCCGCGTTGATGGACGACGGCGACGTCGACGTCCCATTTGGTCGCCCCTGCCTTCTGCTGCGCCTCGAGCTTCTCGTAGATCTTCTGCGATCCCGAATCGCCCGGACCGGTTCCGACGGCGCGCACCTTGACGCCCGGGTTCATCTGCTCGAACTTCGGCCCGAGGTAGTTGTTGACGTAATCGACCATGTTCTGGTCGCCGGCGGAAACGACGTTCAGCGTCGTCTGGGCGGCGGCGCCGCCGACCGACGCAAGCCCGAGCGCCGCGATGGACAAAAGACTGCGCACTTTCATGATCTCTCCCGAGTCGTTGGCGGCCCGTTGGCCGGTTCGCTGATCGCGTCGATCACCGCGCGTTCCCGATCAGCCTGGGGTGGTCGCGCGCGGAAAGAGCAATAACGCGTCGCGCGGAACGACGACGGCGACGGAGGCGCCCTCGTCGATCCGCTCGTTCGCATGCGCCCAGACGTCGGCGCCTTCGGTGCGCACGCGATAACGGTAGCCTTGCCCGACGTAGAGCGTCTGCACGATCCGACCTTGCAGGCGCAGATCGCCGTTGCTCGCCGCCGTCGGTGCGGCATCGATGCGCGCGGCGTCGCTGCGGAAATGTGCCATCACCGTCTCGCCGCCGCCGTTCGCGCGGGTACCGCGCAGCCGTCCGGCGGCGTCGCGCGTCAGCTCGATCGCATTGTCCGCGCCCATGAAGCCGGCGACGAACGCCGATGCGGGGCGATGGAATATTTCCTCGGGCGCCCCGTACTGGACCACGCGTCCCGCGTCCAGCACCGCGATGCGATCGGCGAGCGTCAGCGCCTCCTCGCGGTCGTGGGTGACGTAGACGGCGGTGATGCCGATGCGCTTCTGCAGCGCGCGAAGCTCGTGGCGCAGCTCGATGCGCACCTTGTAATCGAGGTTCGACATCGGTTCGTCGAGCAACAGCAGCGCGGGATCGACGGCGAGCGCTCGCGCCAGCGCGACGCGCTGGCGCTGCCCGCCCGATAGCTGCGCGACCGATCGCGACGCAAATCCCTGCATCTGCATCAGCGCCAGCATTTCGTCGACGCGCTTGGCGATCGCGTCGCGCGGGGCGCCGCGCATGCGCAGCCCGTAGCCGATGTTCGCCGCGACGCTCATGTGCGGCCACAGCGCATACGACTGGAACATCATCGCGGTGCCGCGCTTTTCCGGCGGCAGCCCGCTGATGTCGCGGCCCGCGACACGGATGCTGCCGGACTGCGGCGTCACGAAGCCTGCGATCGAGCGCAGCAGCGTCGTCTTGCCGCAGCCCGAGCTGCCGAGCAGCGCGACAAGCTCGCCGCGCGCGACGTCGAGCGAGACGTCCGACAGCACGCGGGTCCCGTCGTAGGCGACGGACACTCGGTCGATCGCGAGATAGGTTTCAGGTATCAGAGGTCAGGGATCAGGTATCAGAGGAAAGCAACCGCGCCGGCACACCCGAGCGGGCGACATTGTGCCGCGATGTGCGAAGCATGGCGATGTTGCGTTGCAATAAGCGGGGCGACGGTCAGCACGACGCCTGCAGCGGCTCCTCGTCGTCGTCGTCGTCGTCGTCGTCGTCATCGTCTTCGTCCCCATCATCCCCATCCTCGTCGTCCGGGGGGTCGCCGATCGGAACCGGGTCGTCATCGTCGTCGTCGCCGGGACCCGAACCGGACGCACGCACCCCCCGCACGCCGCCGCACGCCCGCATGCAGCAGACCCAGGCGACAGCGTCCGCGAAGTGCGCGTATGGCGTGCGTGGAGCGGGCCCGGAATCGTTCATTGCGGCGGAATGCGCAGCTTCTGTCCCGGGTAGATGCGATCCGGCGACGCGAGCATCGGCTTGTTCGCGTCGAAGATCTTCGTGTACTTGTTCGGATCGCCGTAGAACTGCTTCGAGATCTTCGACAGGTTGTCGCCCGACACGACCGTGTAGTACTGCGCCTCGGGCTGGCTCTGGTCGACGCTCATCATGTCCTTGACCGCCGCGACGCCGGCGACGTTGCCGCAGCAGAGCACGATCTTCTCGCGCGTCGCCTGATCGGGCGCCACGCCGAACACGCTCGCGGTCGACGTCGCGCCGTCGTAGGTGACGGTGAGCCCGGTCGCGTCGAGGTGCTGCGACTTCACGTATTCGAGGATCGCGTCTGCCGCCGCCGAGTTGGCGGCCTGCACCTTCGCCGCGTTCGACGGCTCCGCCGTCGCCTCCTTCGCCGCCGCCTGGGCCTGTCCGTGCCCGAAGAGCTTCTCGCCGGCGTCCTTGACGAAATCGATCAATCCCATGGCTTCACCTCGTCGATTGAAATCGGATTCGCGCGGTCCAATCGGCGTCGTCGCGCGCGTTCGCGCAGCATACACCCCGTGCGTGCTCGTTCCCGAGCGCGCGAGGCACAGGTAATTTTTTCAAGGAGGCACGATGAGCGACCAGATGCAGCAACGCAATCCCGGGCAGAACGAGCCGAAGCCGCCCTTTCCGAAGCAGCACCAGGAAGCGCCCGGGCTCGAATCGAAATTGAGTCCCCGCCCTCGCTACGAGGCGAAGGCGTATCGGCCGGCGGACAAGCTCAAGGACAAGGTCGCGCTGATCACCGGCGGCGACTCGGGCATCGGCCGTGCCGTCGCGCTCCTGTACGCGCGCGAAGGCGCGAAGGTCGCGATCGCTTACCTGCCCGAGGAGCAGACCGACGCGGACGAGACGCGCAAGGCGATCGAAGGCGTCGGTGGCCAATGCTTCACCGTCGCGGGCGACCTGACCGACGCGTCGTTCTGCGACGACTTGGTCGAGAAGGTGGTGCAGCACTTCGGCAAGCTGGACATTCTCGTGTCCAACGCCGCGCACCAGGCGCGCAAGAAGTCGCTCGACGAGGTCACCGACTACGAATTCGATCGCACGTTCAAGACGAACATCTACGCCTACTTCCGGCTTTCCCGCGCTGCACTACGGCACATGCAGCCGGGCAGCGCGATCATCGCGACGAGTTCGGAGACCGGCATCTTCGGCTCCAGGAACCTGCCGGACTATTCCGCGACGAAGGGCGCGATCAACGCGTTCACGAAGACGCTCGCGATGCATCTGCTCGACAAGGGCATTCGCGTCAACGCCGTCGCGCCGGGACCGGTCTGGACGCCGCTCAATCCGTCCGACGCCGGGGCCACGCCCGACAAGGTCGCGCATTTCGGCGAGGACAACCCGATGAAGCGACCTGCGCAGCCCGAGGAGCTCGCGCCGGCCTACGTGTTCCTCGCGTCGAACGCCGACTCGTCGTACGTCACCGGCATCGTTCTGGAGGTGATGGGCGGCGAGACAACCGGCGGATGACGCCGGTCAGTGCAGCTTGACGTGCGGCTCGGTCCGCCGCGTGATCATTCGCGCGGCGGTATCGAGCGCCGTCTTCCAGAACCCGTGCAGCGCGAGCTCGTGCATCTTGTAGAGCGACACGTACATGATCCGCGCGAACCAGCCCTCGAGCCAGATGTTGCCGCGCGTCAGGCTCCCCATCAGGTTGCCTACCGTCGAATGCTCGCCGAGCGACACGAGCGAGCCGAAATCGCGGTAGCGCCACGGCAGCAGCGGCTTGCCGGCCAGTCGCCGCCGAATCTGCTTCACCATGTGCGATGCCTGCTGGTGCGCGGCTTGCGCGCGCGGCGGGACTGTTGGTCCCTTGACGCTTGCGGCTTCGCCGCTGCGCTGCCCCTCGAGGGGGCGCGATCCGCGTCCGGGGCGGCCCTTCGCGCTCATGTCCCCTCGCCGAAGCCACGGGCACGCGGCGCAGTCGCCGATGGCGAACACGTCGTCGTCGCGCGTCGTCTGTAACGTCGGCCGCACGACGAGCTGGTTGATGCGGTTCGTCTCGAGCCCGTCGAGATCGCGCAGGAACTCGGGTGCCTTGACGCCCGCGGCCCACACGACGAGCTCGGCGGGGATGAATTCACCGCTCGCGAGCCGTACGCCGTCCTGCCGGACCTCGGCGACGCGCGCGGAGGTGCGCACGGCGATGTGCATCGACGCGAGCAGCCGCGTCGCGGCATCGGCGATGCGCTTCGGCAATGCAGGCAGCACGCGATCGGCGGCCTCGATCAGCACGAGCCGCATGTCCTTGTCGACATCGATGCGGTCGAGCCCGTACGAGACGAGGGTACGCGTCGTGTTGTGGAGCTCCGCCGCCAGCTCGACTCCGGTCGCGCCCGCGCCGATGATCGCGACCTGCAACTGCTCGGGGCGCAGCGGTTCCGATTGCGTCTGGGCGCGGATGTATGCGTTGACGAGCCGACGATGGAAGCGCCCGGCCTCGACCGGGTCGTCGAGCGCGATCGCGTATTCGCGGGCGCCCGGCGTACCGAAGTCGTTGGTGCGGCTGCCGACAGCGATCACCAGCGTGTCGTAGGGAACGTCCTGCGGCGGGGTGATGGCATCGCCGTCCTCGTCGACGAACGAAGCGACGCGCACGTGCCGTCGCGCGCGATCGAGGCCATCCATGCGGCCGATCCGATAGCGGAAGTGATGCCAGTGCGACTGCGCGAGATAGTCGGTCTCGTAGACTCGAACGTCCATGCTGCCGGCGGCGAGCTGGTGCAGGTGCGGCTTCCAGAAATGCGTGCGCGCGCGCTCGATCAGCGTGACGTCGATTCGACGCTTGCGTCCCAGTCGGTCGCCGAGCTTCGTCGCGAGCTCCAAGCCGCCGGCCCCGCCGCCGACGATGACGACACGGTGCAGCGGCGCGGCGCGGTCTGCCGTCATCGGCGCGAGACGGCGCGAACGCACTGCATCATCGCGCGTCGTCCCGCAGGCTCAGGTCTTGCGAGCCGGCGGCAGGTCGGTGCATATGCCTTCGAACACCTCGGCTGCCATGCCGATGGACTCCGACAGCGTCGGGTGCGGATGGATGGTCCTGCCGATGTCGACCGCGTCGCACCCCATCTCGATCGCGAGCCCGATCTCGCTGATCAGGTCGCCCGCGTGCATGCCGACGATGCCGCCGCCGATGATCCGGTGGTCCGCATCGTCGAACAGGAGCTTCGTGAAGCCTTCGTCGCGCGCGTTCGCGATCGCGCGGCCCGACGCCGCCCACGGAAATACGGACTTCCGGTAGGCGATCCCCTTCCCCTTGCATTCGTCCTCGGTGACGCCGGTCCACGCGACTTCCGGGTCGGTGTAGGCGACCGATGGAATCTGGCGCGCGTCGAAATACGACTTCATGCCCGACGCGGCCTCCGCCGCAACGTGACCTTCGTGGACGGCCTTGTGCGCGAGCATCGGCTGCCCGGCGATGTCGCCGATCGCATGAATGTGCGCGACGTTCGTGCGCATCTGGCTGTCGACTTCGATGAAGCCCCGTTCCGTCACCGCCACGCCTGCCTTCGCGGCGTCGATCGCCTTGCCGTTCGGCGTGCGGCCCACCGCGACCAGCACCAGGTCGTACAGCTGCGGTCCGGACGGTGCGTTCGCGCCCTCGAACGCCGCCTCGATCCCGGCCTTCGACGCCTTAGCCGAGACGGTCTTCGTCTTCAGCATGATCCGGTCGAATCGCGGTGCGTTCTTCTTCTCCCAGACCTTCACGAGGTCGCGGTCGGCACCGAGCATCATGCCGTCGAGCATCTCGACCACGTCGATGCGGCTGCCGAGCGACGAGTACACGTTCGCCATCTCGAGGCCGATGATGCCGCCACCGACGACGAGCATCCGCTTCGGGATCGACGGCAGCTCGAGCGCACCCGTCGAATCGACGATTCGCGGATCGATCGGCATGAAAGGCAGCTTCACCGCTTCGCTGCCCGCCGCGATGATCGCCTTGTCGAAACGGATCGTCTTCGATCCGCCCGACGGCTCGCGGCCGTTGCCGCTCGTGAGATCAACCTCCAGATGATGCGCGTCGACGAAGCGGCCGTGCCCGCGCACGATCTCGACCTTGCGCGCCTTCGCCATGCCGGCGAGACCCGTGGTGAGCTTCTTGACGACGCCCGACTTGAACGCGCGCAGCTTGACGAGATCGATCGACGGCGCACCGAAACCGATGCCGTGCGCCGCCATCGCCTTCGCCTCGTCCATGACGGCGGCGGTGTGCAGCAGCGCCTTCGACGGGATGCAGCCGACGTTGAGGCACACCCCGCCGAGCGTCGCGAAGCGCTCGACGAGGATCGTTTTCATGCCAAGGTCGGCCGCGCGGAACGCCGCTGAATAGCCGCCGGGACCGGAACCGAGCACCAGCATTTCGCATTCGAGGTCCGCGCGACCCGAGAAGGTCTCGGCGCGAGGCCCGGATGCGACAGCAGGCTTCGAAGACGCGGGTGTCGCCGCGCCCGCCGGGTTCGCTTGCGAGGACTGCGACGACGATTGCGGCGCGCCGGACTTCGCGGCTTCGGCGAGCCGTGCCGGCGGGATCGCCTGCGTGCCGCTCTCGATCGTCAACAGCGCGGTGCCCTGCGACACCTTGTCGCCGACGTTGACCGCAATCGCCTTGACCGTTCCCTGCGCCGGCGACGGCACGTCCATCGTCGCCTTGTCGGACTCGAGCGTGACGAGCGGATCTTCCGGCTTGACGGTGTCGCCCGGCTTCACCAGCACCTCGATGACCGGCACGTCCCGGAAGTCGCCGATGTCGGGGACCTTCACTTCGACGCTGGGCATGAGCATCCTTCTCGCAGGCGGGAACGGCGATGGTAACGCGGGCGCGCCGCGCGGCGCGCCCGCGACGAATCTCGCTCGCGTGCCGGCCCGCTACTCGCCGCGGTGCAGGATCGGTCGCGGCGCCGTCAGCACGTCGGGCTGCAGGATCTCCTCGAGCCGCTCCTTGGACAGCAGCTTCTTCTCGAGCACGAGCTCGGCGACGCTTCGCCCGCTCGCCAGGGATTCCTGCGCGACCTGCGTCGCGTTCGCGTAACCGATGTACGGATTGAGCGCGGTGACGATGCCGATCGAATGCTCGACGAGCGAGCGCATGCGCTCGCGATTCGCGGTGATTCCCTTCACACAGCGGTTGGCGAGCGTCAGGCAGCCGTTCGTGAGATGCGTGACGCTCTTGAACAGGCTGTGCGCGATGATCGGCTCGAACGCGTTGAGCTGCAGCTGACCTGCCTCGGCGGCGAAGCTTACGGTCACGTCGTTGCCGATCACCTCGAAGGCGATCTGGTTCACGACCTCCGGAATGACCGGGTTCACCTTGCCCGGCATGATGCTGGAGCCCGCCTGCATCGGCGGCAGGTTGATCTCGCCGAGGCCCGCGCGCGGCCCGCTCGACAGCAGGCGCAGGTCGTTGCAGCTCTTGGAGAGCTTCACCGCCACACGCTTCAGCACGCCGGACAGCTGGACGAACGACCCGCAGTCCTGCGTCGCCTCGATCAGGTTCGGCGACGTGATGAGTGGAATGCCCGTGATCTCCGACAGCCGCCGGCAGACGAGCGCCGCGTAGTCGGGATGCGCGTTGATGCCGGTGCCGATGGCGGTCGCGCCGAGGTTGATCTCGCGGATCAGCATCGCGGCTTCCTTGAGCCGCTCCTCGTCCTCGCCGAGCATCACCGCGTAGGTCGAGAACTCCTGGCCGAGCGTCATCGGTACCGCGTCCTGCAGCTGCGTGCGCCCCATCTTGAGCACGTCGGCGAACTCGATCGCCTTCGCCTCGAACGCGCGCCGCAGCGTCGCCATCGCGTCGACGAGGCGGAAGATGCCGAAGTACGCGGCGACCTTGAGCGCCGTCGGGTAGACGTCGTTCGTGCTCTGGCTCATGTTCACCTGCTCGTTCGGATGCAGGTACTGGTACTCGCCCTTCGCGTGACCCATGAGCTCGAGCGCGCGGTTCGCGATCACCTCGTTCGCGTTCATGTTCGTCGAGGTGCCTGCGCCGCCCTGGATCACGTCGACGACGAACTGGTCGTGCAGCCTGCCGTGGCGGATCTCCTCGCAGGCGGCGACGATCGCATCGCATTGCGCCTTGTCGAGCAGCCCGAGCTCGCTGTTGGCGCGCGCCGCGGCCTCCTTGATGCAGGCGAGCGAGCGGATCAGGTCCGGGTAGATCGCGATCGCGTTGCCGGAAATGGGAAAGTTCTCGACGGCGCGCAGCGTGTGCACGCCGTAATACGCGTCGGCCGGTACCGCACGTTCGCCGAGCAGGTCGTGCTCGATCCGCGTCGCGCCGGCCTGCGCACCCGCGGCGGTGCCTTTCGTGACAGCCTCGTGAGCCGTTTGCATGGCGCTGCTCCGTTCTAGGGTGGACGTCGAAGCCTACGGCCTTCGCTTTCGCATGCTAGCCTCTGGCGTCCGGCAATTCAAACAATTGTCGGTCGTTTCGTCCGCATGGCCGCGAGCGTTGCTCACGTTGGCGCAAACGAGTGCACAATCGGCGTTGCATCAGAAATCGATCGCGAAAGGAGATCCCGATGATCGTCAAGACGTTCGTCCGCGCCGCGTCGCTTCTGACGACGCTCGGCGCCGTGCCGGCCGCGCATGGGCAGTTCACGCTGACGAGTGCCGATTTCCAGCCTGGTGGCAGGCTGGCCGACGAGCAGGCGTACGACGGCATGGGGTGTACCGGCGCCAACGTATCGCCGGCGCTGCGCTGGTCGAACGCGCCGCCCGGCACGAAGAGCTTTGCGCTGCTACTGCACGATCCCGACGCGCCGACCGGCGGCGCCGGCTGGTGGCACTGGATCGTGTACGACATACCGGCGACGACGACCGCGCTCGCAAAAGGCGCCGGCAAGCCCGATGGCACCGCGATGCCCGCCGGCGCGAAGAGCGTCGCCAACGATTACGGCACGCCGGGATACGGCGGACCGTGTCCGCCCGAAGGCGACAAACCGCATCGCTACGTGTTCACGCTCTACGCATTGTCCGTCGGCGAGCTCGCGTTGCCGAACGGCGCGCACGCGCCCGTCATCGGCTTCGTCGTCAACGCCAACGCGATCGGCAAGGCGTCGATCACCGGGATGTACGGGAGGCCGCGCAAGTAGGCGAGTGCTTTTCGTGATCCGTTATTGGCCCTTGCCCTGCCACAGCGCGAGCACGGCGCCCGACGGATCGCGGATCACGCTCATCGTCCCGTACTGGCCGACCTCCATCACGTCCTGCAGCACGGTGGCACCGAGCGACTTCGCCTGCTGCGTCTTGGCGCGCACGTCGTCGACACCGACATAGGCGAGCCAGTGCGGCGGCGCGGACGGGTCGCTCATCATCCCGCCGCCGACGCCCTCGCCCACGCCGATCAGCGTGTAGCTTCCGCCGTCCGGCATCGGCATGTCGGTGAGCTCCCAGCCGAACAGGCTCTGGTAGAACGGGCGCGCCTTCGGCAGATCCTTCGTATGCAGCTCCACGTGCACGAACGGGTTGGGCATCGCGATCTCCTTCCGGGAAGGGAACGGCAGTTTACGCCGGTACGAGGCGCAGCCGCGTGATCTCGGACGGCGCGCCCAGGCGCTTCGGCGGTCCCCAGTAGCCGGTGCCACGGCTCGTGTAGACCCACAGCCGGCCAAGGCGGGCGAGGCCCGCCGTGAACGGCTGCTGGAAGCGGACGAAGAACGTCCACGGCAGGAACTGGCCGCCGTGCGTGTGGCCGGAGAGCTGCAGATCGAAGCCGGCTTTCGCTGCGGCGGCCGCGGACCGCGGCTGATGCGCGAGCAGCAGCTTGATCGCCGACGAAGGCGCGCCGGCGATCGCTCGCGCCGGATCGCTGCGATGCGACGGGTCGAAATGATGGGCCGACGGGTCGGTGACACCGGCGACGACGACATGCGCGCCGTCGTGGTCGAGCACGACGTGCTCGTTCAGCAGGACCGTCATGCCGAGCCGCGTGAGCTCGCCGATCCACGCATGCACGCCCGAGTAGTACTCGTGGTTGCCGGTGACGAAATACGTGCCGTGACGCGCCTCGATCCGCGCCAGCGGTGCCGTATGCGGCGAAAGCTGCCCCACGCTCCCGTCCACCAGGTCGCCGGTGATTGCGACGAGATCCGCGTCGAGTCCATTCACGGCGTCGACGATCGCCTCGACGTATTCGCGGGCGATCGTCGGCCCGACGTGAAGGTCCGTGATCTGCGCGATCGTGAAGCCGTCGAGCGACGGATGCAGCGACGCGATCGGCACGTCGACGTCGCGCACGCGCGCGACGCGCCGCGCGTTCGCGTAGCCCACGAGCGTGAGGAGCACGGTCAGGAGCGGCACCCCGATCGCGGTCCAGCGGACGTAGCCGGCGACCGGAATGGCGCCGGGAAACAGCGCGGCGAGCGCGAGCGTCGCGACGAGGCCGGCGTCGCGCAGCGCCGTCAGCACGAAAAGCGTCGAGAATGCGCCGAGTGCGACCAGTCCCGCCCACATCAGCGTCCGGGCACGCCCCGAGACGGCGGTGCGCCGCCGTTTGAAGCCGTACGGGATCAGCCACGCCGACGCGAGCAGCGCTATCGCGCCGACCGCGATGCCGACGACGCCGAACGGCAGGTCGGGCAGCAGCCGCACGCCGACGTAGACGTGCAGCAGCCACAGGATCAGCGTCATGCGGGACATTGGGATTAAACTGACACGAGATCGTTGCAACGTGGGGTTCGCCGAGGATGGGTGCAAGAGCGCGCATTGGGATCGACCCGAAGTCCGGCATTGCATCGCGACCCCGGCGCCGGGCGCTTCGCACGCTTGCGGCGAGCGCCACCGCGCTCGTCGCGACGGGACCGCACGCCCAGCGCGGTTCGTTCGACAGCCGGCCGCACGCGTGCGTGCCGACGCCCGAGCAAACCGAAGGGCCGTTCTTCGTCGACGAGCGGCTCGAGCGCAGCGACATTCGTGGCGACGCGCGCGGTGGAGACTTGCGTCCGGGCGTGCCGCTGGCGCTCACGCTGCGTCTTTCCGCGATGGCGGGCCGCGGTTGCGAGCCGTTGCGCGGCGCGGCCGTCGACGTCTGGCACTGCGACGCAACCGGGCTTTATTCCGACGAGGCAGCGCTGCGCACCAACGGATCGCAATTCCTGCGCGGCTACCAGGTGAGCGATGAAAACGGCAGCGTGCATTTCGCGACGATCTATCCGGGCGCCTATCGCGGCCGTGCCGTGCACATCCACTTCAAGGTCCGCGTGGCGCCGCAGGGTCGCGGCGACGCGTTCACGTCGCAGCTCTAT
>DATIEN010000033.1:0-30234 GCA_035455705.1 Casimicrobiaceae bacterium
CGGCCGGTCGTCGGCCCGCGCCAGCGCGAGCCCGGCGTCGGCGGCGTCCAGGTAACGGAGCAGCGCATCCCGCGAATATCCGCGCTCGAGCATGTAATCGATCTGCGCCGCGCTGAGGATGCCCGGGTAGTGGCTGCGCCACACATGATCGGCCAACGCCTGCACGACGCCGATTTCGGTCGCGCTCGCCGGCGCGATCGTCACCCTCGGTCGAGCCCCGGCGTCGTGCATCCGGCGAATTTAGCATGCGGCCCCGCGACGCCTCGAAGGCGCGCCGGAACGCTGGCCGCTCGTGCTCGCCGTCGGCGCGACGGGCGCTGTCGGCCACCGCGACATGACGACGCTCGTCAGATCTCGTCCATCACCTGCGCGTAGGAAATGAGCGCGAAGAGCGCCGTGCCGCCGACGATGTTGCCGAGCAGCGTCGGAACGACGAAATCGACGATCATCGACAGCAGGTCGAGCCGCCCGTTCGCCACGAGCATGAACCCCTCGACGCTGCCGGCCACGATGTGCGCGAAGCCGCCGGCGCCGATCAGGAACGTGAACAGCGAGATCACCCAGAACTGCGCCGCCTCGGCGCTCGGAATCAGCCACACCGTCGCGGCGACGAGGAAGCCCGCCGAGATCGCCTTGAAGAACATCGCCGCCCAGCCGTTGCGCATGACCGCCGCGCTTACCTCAAGCATGCCGTCGCGAAGCTCCGGCGTGATCACCGGCGTCAGCGTGCAGAAGTACGCGGCAAACAGCGTACCGACCGTGTTGGCGATCCAGACGATCGCCCACATCCGCAACAGCCGCCCCAGGTTGCGGACGGTGAACGCCTTCATGACGGGCAGGACGGCCGTGATCGTGTTCTCGGTGAAAAGCTGCTGCCGGCCGAGGATCACGATGAGAAAGCCGACCGGGTAGCCGACGCTCACCGCGAGCGAACGCCACGACGAATCGGGCAGGTGCGTGAACAGGATCGCCTGCGTGAGGAGCGAGAAGCTCATCGACAGGCCGGCGGCGACGCCCGACCACCAGAGAGACGTGGCCGGGCGCGCCATCTCCTCGTCGCCGCGCTTGCGCACGATCTCGTAGATGACGGGCGTGCGCAGTCCGGAGCGTTCCTCGACCTGGCGCTCCTCGCGCTTCTGCCGCTTGGCGGGTGGCTCGCGCTCGCTCGGCGCACGCTGGGCCGCGTCGCCGTCCGCCGCCTCGTCGCCGTCCCCTCGCGCGTTGGACGACCGATCCGTCACGTCACGTCCTGCGCCGCCCGCGCGCACGTTGCGCGCTGGCGCGCGCACGCGCAGTGCGTGACGGCCGCGACCGCTTCGTCGCAGGTGGCTCGCGAGCGCCCTGCGCGGGGAGCGTTCGCGCCTTGGCGGAAGCGGTTCGCGCGGGCGCAGGAAGCACGTCACGCGCGGCGGAGCCGCGTGCGCGTCGAGCACGTCGCGCCCGTCGTGCGCTTCGCGCAATCGCGTCGGTCGCGTAGGGCCGCGGCTGCGCGGCGCGCGCGTCGCCTGCACGCGTCTTGCGCCGTGCGCGAGACGACTTCCGGGTGGACCGAGCGCGGCGACGAGCCGTTCGATTCGTGGGTCGCATTCGACGAACGCCAAGCAAGGATTGCCCCACCGGCCGGCCCTTCGCCGCGGCCGACTCCGCTCGGCGCATGCCGCGTACCCGTCCGGGCCGATCCGTCCCGGGAAAGCGCTTTCCTGTAGGAATTACGCGGACACGTGTGCAAATTACACCGCGCTCGACCGAGGGCCTGGCGGTCTCGGGGCGCGCGCCTCGTCGACTCGCCCAAAGACCAAGGCAGCGACGCAACAATGCGTTGCCGGGATTTGGCTCGGAAGATGCTCGCTCCGATGGGGTCGCGCCGTTACCGGCTCGATCGACGCTGGTCGACGAACAGGCGCCAAGCAGGCGGTCGCCGAAGCCGACGAGCACCTCGACGTTTCGATGCCACAGGTCTTCTCGCCGCGGTTCACGCTCGTGCTGCGCGTCGCGAGCGTGTTCGTGCTCGCAAGCGTGGTCGCGGCCACCGTCGCTTATCGCGTGAACGCGCGCGGCGACGCGCCGCAGGACGATCCGATCGAGCAGCCGGTTCCGTTCAGCCATCAGCATCACGTCCGCGACGACGGCATCGACTGCCGCTATTGCCATACATCGGTCGAGACCTCGGCGTTCGCCGGAATTCCGCCGCTCGCGACGTGCATGACGTGCCATGCGGAGCTCTTTAGCGACGCGCCCGTCCTCGCGCCGCTGCGCGAAGCGTACGCGGGGGGCAAGGCGCTCGAGTGGAACCGCGTGCACGACCTTCCGGGCTTCGTCTACTTCAACCACAGCATCCATGTCGCGAAAGGCGTCGGCTGCAGCACCTGTCACGGCGCAATCGACCGGATGCCGCTGACCCGCCGCGTTGCGTCGCTGTACATGCAATGGTGCCTCGACTGCCATCGCCATCCGGAGCGGGTCCTGCGTCCGCGCGACCAGATCTTCAACGTCGAATGGCAGCCGCCCGCCGATCAGCAGGCGCGCGGCGCGGCGTTGCGCCGCGAATACGGGCTACGCTCGACGCGCGAACTCACCGACTGCTCGACCTGTCATCGGTAGCAATGCGACCGGATCCGTCACCGCCCGAGAACGGCGTCAGCGAAACGCTGAATCGGCGCGCGCATCGTCGCTTCTGGCGCTCGATTGCCGAAGCCGAAGGCGCGCCCGACGTCGACAGACCGCATCCGATCGCGACCGTTGCGGCGCCCGATCGACGCGACTTCATGAAGCTCATGGGCGCGTCGATCGCGCTCGCGGGCCTGTCCGGATGCTCGCACCGTCCGCTCGACAAGATCGTTCCCTATCGCGCGGGTCCCGCCGAGCAGACGTATGGCAAGCCGGTGTTCTACGCGTCGGTCCTGCCGCGCGACGGGCACGGGGTCGGCGTGCTGGTCGAGACGAACATGGGGCGGCCGACGAAGGTCGAGGGCAATCCGTCGCATCCGGCGAGCCTCGGCGCCACGAGCGTGTTCGAGCAGGCGGCGGTCCTCGAGTTGTGGGATCCCGACCGTTCGCAAACGGTCCGTCACGGCCGCACGATCGCGACGTGGAACGACTTCCTCGCGGCCCTCCAGGCGCAGTTCGATGCGCGCGCCGGCAGCAAGAGCACCCGACTTCGCATCCTCACCGAGACGGTCACGTCGCCCTCGCTGCACGCGCAGATCGATGCCGTGCTCCAGCGCTTTCCGCGGGCCAAGTGGCACCAGTGGCAGCCCCTCAACGACGACAACGCGCGCGACGGCGCCGAGACGGCATACGGACGTCGGCTCGACGTCGTCTATCGCTTCGACCGCGCACGCACGATCGTATCGATCGACGGCGACTTTCTCGACGACGGCCCCGGGTCCGTTCGCTACGCGCTGGACTTCGCCGCGCGTCGGCATGCCCACGCCGCGCCGGATGGCCGAAGCCGGCTCTACGCGTTCGAAAGCACGCCGACACTCACCGGCGCCGCCGCCGATCATCGGCTCGCGCTCCGCGCGAGCGACATGGGCCACGCGATGGCGCAACTCGCGATCTCGCTCGGAGCGATGTCCGGGCCATCGTCCGGCAACGTCGTTGCCCCCGCCTGGATCGACGCGATCGCCGCCGACCTCCGGGCGAGCCGTGGCGCGTCGATCGTCGCCGTCGGCCGGCGCCAACCGCCGCACGTGCACGCACTCGCGCATCTCGTCAATGCGAATCTCGGCAATGTCGGCAACGCGGTCCTGCTGGTGCCGCCGGCCGCCGACGATCCTTCGAACCAGCTCGCCTCGCTTCGCGACCTCGTCGGCGCGATGAACGAGGGTGTCGTCGAGGCGATCGTCGTCGCCGGCGCGAATCCTGTTTATACGGCGCCCGCCGATCTCGGGTTCGCGAGCGCGCTCGCGAAGGTTCCGTTCAAGGTGCATCACGGGCTGTATGCCGACGAGACTGCGGCTCGTTGCGACTGGCACGTTCCGGCCGCGCATCCGCTCGAATGCTTCGGCGACCTCCGTGCATTCGACGGCACCGTCGCGCTGCAGCAGCCCGGCATCGCGCCGCTCTACGACGGCAAGTCGGCGCACGAGTTGCTCGCAGCACTCGGCGGCGACGTCGTCCGGAGCGATCGCGAGCTCGTCGACGCGTACTGGCAACGCGACCATGCCGCCGACTTCGCCGCGTTCAGGGCCGACGCGCTGCGCAAGGGGGTCGTCGAGGGATCGGCGCCGGGACCGGTCGACGTCGCCGTACGAGGCGATCTCGCCGACGCGCTGGCGAAAGCGACCGCTTCGCACCCGGGTGGCTCGCAGGACGACTTGGAGATCGTCTTCGTTCCGGATTCGAGGCTCGGCGATGGCCGCCACGCGAACAACGCGTGGCTGCAGGAGCTGCCGAAGCCGCTTTCGCAACTCGCGTGGGACAACGTCGCGCTCGTCGCGCCCGCACTCGCGCGGCGCTACGGCATCGCGAACGAGGACGTCGTGCGCCTTGGCGTCGGCCCGCGCGAGATCGAGGTGGCCGCCTGGGTGATGCCCGGCATGCCGGTGCGCAGCGTCACGCTCGCGCTCGGCTATGGACGCACGCGCGCGGGCCACGTCGGGAGCGGCCGCGGCGTCGACGCCTATGCGATCCGCGCGAGCGACGCGCCGTGGTTCGCGAATGGCGTCACGATCGCCCGCACCGGGCGCAAGCAGCCGCTCGCATGCGCGCAGACGCATCACGCGATGGAGGGTCGCGACATCGTGCGCACGTTCACGGTGGATGAGGCGGCCGCGTGCACGCCGAACGAATGCGGAACGCCACACTACCGCGACGAACGCACGTTGTACGAAGCGCCGCCGATGGGCCCGTACGCCTGGGCAATGAGCATCGATCTTTCGGCGTGCATCGGCTGCGGCGCGTGCACGATCGCATGCCAGGCGGAGAACAACATTCCGGTGGTCGGCAGGGACGAGATGCGCAACGGCCGCGAGATGCACTGGATCCGCATCGACCGCTACTACGAAGGCGACGTCGCCGACCCGCGCGCGCTGTTCCAGCCGGTTCCCTGCATGCAGTGCGAGCACGCGCCCTGCGAGGTCGTCTGCCCGGTCGAAGCGTCGGTGCACGACGCGCAGGGCATCAACGTGCAGGTCTACAACCGCTGCGTCGGCACGCGCTTCTGCTCCAACAACTGCCCCTACAAGGTGCGTCGCTTCAATTTCCTGCAGTACGTGGACGACGTGCCGGGCCTCGACGCGCAACGCAATCCGGAAGTCACCGTGCGCATGCGCGGGGTGATGGAGAAGTGCAACTACTGCCTGCAGCGGATCACGAACGCGAAGATCGCCGCCGACGTCGACAACCGGCGACTGCGCGACGGCGAGGTGGTCACCGCGTGCCAGGCGGTCTGTCCGACGCGCGCGATCGTCTTCGGGGACCTCGCCGACCCGGCGAGCGAAGTCAACCGGCGCAAGAACTCGCCGCTCGACTACGCGCTTCTGGCCGAGCTCAACACGCGGCCGCGCACGACGTATCTCGCGCGCGTCACGAACCCCTCGCCGGCACTTGCTCGATCGGCGCAAACGACGAGCCGCCGCGAGGCGCCGCCGCCGGGCGCGGTCGACACGCGCCCACGGGCGGATCGCTGAGCCATGGCGAGCGACGCCGGCACGATCGTTCCGCCGCGCGGGGAGCGCTACACCGGCGCGATCGTCACCGACAAGATCGCCGACCTGGTGCTCGTGCGGCCGATGCACGCCGGCTATTACGTCGGCTTCATCGTCACCGCGGCGTTCACGCTGCTCTTCGCCGTCGCGATCAGCTATCTCTTCGCGACCGGCGTCGGCATCTGGGGCGTCAACCAGCCGGTCGCCTGGGCGTTCGCGCTGACGAATTTCGTCTGGTGGGTCGGGATCGGCCACGCCGGCACGTTCATCTCCGCGTTCCTGCTGCTGCTGCGCCAACACTGGCGCACGTCGGTCAACCGCTTCGCGGAAGCGATGACGATCTTCGCCGTCGCGATGGCGGGCCTGATGCCGATCCTGCATCTGGGACGGCCGTGGTTCGCCTATTGGCTGATTCCGTATCCCGACGTGATGAACGTCTGGCCGCAGTGGCGCAGCCCGCTCGTGTGGGACATCTTCGCGATCGCCACCTACATCATCGTGTCGATCCTGTTCTGGTACATGGGCCTCATTCCCGATCTCGCGAGCCTGCGCGACCATGCGCGCACCCGCGGCAAGCAGGTCGCCTACGGGCTCTTCGCACTCGGCTGGCGCGGCGAGGCGCGGCAATGGCATCGCTTCGAGACCGCGTACCTGCTGATGGGCGGCCTCGCGACGCCGCTGGTGATCTCCGTGCACACGGTCGTGTCGCTCGATTTCTCGTTCGGCCTCGTGCCCGGATGGCATTCGACGATCTTCCCGCCGTACTTCGTCGACGGCGCGCTCTACTCGGGCTTCGCGATGGCGCTCGTGCTCGCCGTGCCGATGCGAAGGGTATTCCGCCTCGAGGACTTCATCACCCGCGACCACCTGGCGAAGATGGGCACGCTGATGCTGGTGACGGGGCTGATCGTCGCGTACAGCTACGTGGTCGAGGCGTTCAACGCGTACTACAGCACGGACCTCTACGAGATCGCGATGATGCGCAACCGCTTCTTCGGGCCCTATGCGCCGATCTCGTGGTCGGTGATCCTGTGCAACGTGCTGATCCCGCAGGCGTTGTGGTCGACGCGTCTTCGCCGCAACCCGCTCGCGCTCTTCGTGCTGGGGCTCGTCGTGCTGCTCGGCATGTGGCTCGAGCGCTTCATGATCATCGTCGCGAGCCTCGAGCGCGACTTCCTGCCGTCCGCGTGGCACATGTTCTATCCGACGTTCTGGGACTTGGCGACGCTCGCCGGCTCGTTCGGCGCCTTCGCGTTCCTCTTCCTGCTCTTCCTGCGCTTCCTGCCGGCGATCTCGATGTCCGAGCTGCGCAAGGAGGCACGCCAGAAGGTCATCCGCGCCGGGACGAACGCGTAGGAGCCGCGATGCTGCATGCGCTTCTTGCCGAATTCGCCGATCCGCACTCGCTGATCGACGCAGTCACCCGCTGCCGCGAACGCTACCGCGACGTCGACGCCTATGCGCCGTACGCGGTCGACGGGCTCGCCGAGGCGCTCGGCGCGCGCAAGAACCGCGTGCCGCTCGTGACGCTGATCGGAGGGCTGATCGGCGGCGCGGGCATCTATTTCCTGCAGTGGTACAGCGCAGTCGTCGACTACCCGATCAATTCCGGCGGGCGCCCGCTCAACAGCTGGCCGGTCTTCATCCCTCCGACCTTCGAGCTCACGATCCTCGGCGCGGCGCTCGCCGCGTTCTTCGGGATGCTGTTCCTGAACGGGCTGCCGAAGCTGCACCATCCGATCTTCAACGCGCCCGAATTCGAGCTTGCATCGCGCAACCGTTTCTTCGTCGCGATCCGCGCAACCGACCCGGCCTTCGACACGACGCGCACGCGTGCCTTCCTCGAGAGTCTCGGCCCGATCCGCGTAAGCGAGGTTCCGGCATGAACGTCAAGCGCCGTCGCGACGGTGAACCGGCGCTGAAGCGGGCGGCGGGGAGGAAGAGCACGCGGGCAATCGTCGTCGCCGCCGCGGCGCTTGTGCTGCTCGGCGGCTGCGAGCGCACCTTCCGCGACATGTACGACCAGCCGCGCTACAAGCCGCTCGCCCCGAGCCCGCTGTGGCCCGACGGACGCTCGTCGCGGCCGCCGGTCGACGGTACGGCGGCGCGAAGCGAGGGATCGTTCGCCGGAACGACGAGCGGTCGACAAGGCACGATCACGCCCGCGCCCGCGCCGGGGCCCTTCGACGCGGTGCGCGACGAGCTGCGGCCCGCCGAAGAGCGGGCCACAGTCGCGAACGTCGCGATGCCGCCGATGAGCACGTCGCTGCTCGCACGCGGGCAGGAGCGCTTCGACATCTTCTGCTCGCCCTGCCACAGCGTCGCCGGAGACGGCGACGGCATGATTGCGCGCCGCGGCTTCCCGCATCCCCCGTCGTTCCACGACGACCGGCTGCGCAACGCCTCCGACGCGCACTTCTATGCAGTGATCACGAACGGCTATGGCGTGATGCATTCGTACGCGCGGCGCGTTCCGCCGGCCGACCGGCTCGCGATCATCGCGTACATAAGGGCGTTGCAGCTGAGCCAGCACGCGCCCATCGCGCTGCTCGACCGCGACGACGTCGCCAAGCTCGATCAGGCACGCGTGCAGACGACACCGGGAGCGCCCCGATGATGGCGCGCTTGCGCGACCTGCCGCCGCTCGCGCGGAACGCCGGCATCGTCGGCGCGCTCGCGCTCGTCGCGTGCATCGTCGGCGGCGTGCTCGATCCGGCGGCGTTCTTCGCGGCCTGGCTCATCAACTGGCTGTTCCTGCTCGGCGTCGCGCTCGCCGCGATGATGCAGGTGATGATCCACGAACTGACGGGCGGACACTGGGGCCGCTTTTTGCGGCCGCCGCTCGAAGCCGCGATGTCCACGCTGCCGCTCGTCGCCCTCCTCGCGATCCCCCTCGCCTTCGGCCTGCCGTCGCTGTTCGAGTGGGCGCGGCCGGATGCCGTCGCGGACAGCGCGTTGCTGCAGGCGAAGCAGTGGTTCCTGAACGCACCGGGCTTCATCGTGCGCAACGCCGCCTGGCTCGCGGCCTGGAGCGCCTTCGCGTGGGCGATGCGCCGCCACCTCGACGACGACGCGGCCCAAAGCGTTCGCGCGCGGCGACGCATCGCGGTCGCGGGGCTCCTCGTCTATCTGTTCACGATCACCGTCGTCGCGTACGACTTCGTCGCTTCGCTCGTCCCCGAATGGTCGTCGACGGCCGTCGGCTTGCGACTCGGCGCCGCGCAGTTCATCGCGGCCTTCGCCTTCGCCGTCCCCTTCGCCGTCTACGACGATGCGGCGCGGCGCGCGGCACCGCGCGCGAGCGCCCGCGACTTCGGCGATTTCGGCAACCTGCTGCTGACCTTCAGCATGACGTGGGCCTACATCGCCTTCACGCAATATCTGATCGTCTGGGGCGAAGACCTGCCGCATGAAACCTCCTGGTACTGGCCGCGCGTCACGACGAGCTGGCACTGGCTCGGGCTTGCCGTGCTGCTGCTCAATTTCGCGATCCCCGTCGTCGCCATGCTGTTTCGCGCGATCAAGCGCGATCCCCGGCGCCTCGCCTTGGTCTGTCTGCTCGCCCTTGCCGGCCAATGGCTCGACAGCGCGTGGCTCGTCGCGCCGTCGCTTCGCCGGGACGGCTTCGCGCTCGACTGGCTCGACGTCGCCGCGCTCGCCGCCGAGGGCGGCCTGTGGCTCGCCTGGATCGGCGTATGCGTGGCACGCGAGACCGTGGCACGCGAGGCGGCTCCCGTGCCGGGCGTGATCGACGGAGTACGAAGCCGTGGCTGAGCGCCGCGCGCAACGCTACATGCCCGACGACGTTAGCCTGCCGGGCATCGGCATCGGCGCGTTGCTGATCATCGGCGCCATCGCGCTCGGCATCACCGCGGCGTTCTTCGTGCTGCACGTCGGAACGGGCGGCCAGGCCGCGCCCGAGAATGCCGTCCACTACGGCCGGCCACCGCCGATCGCCGGCAACGTCGAACTGCAGCCGGACCCGGAAAACGACATTGCCGCGTTACGGGCACAGAAGCGGCGGCTGCTTTCCACTTATGGCTGGGTCGACCGCGCAAACGGCATCGCGCACATCCCGATCGGGCGCGCCATGGACCTGGTCGCGCGCGGCGCGTCGCCTCGCGGGAGCTTGCCATGACGGCGCCCGACGTCGCTCACAACGCACGCCCGGCACGCGTTCGTGCATCCGGCGCCGCGCTGCTGCTCGCACTGCTGCTGCCGGGCATGCCGCAAGCCGTTCCGCTGCCGCCGGTCGACCGCGTCGCGTTCGCGCCACCGCCGGGCGCCGTTCTGCCGCTCGACGCCGTCTTCGCCGACGAATCCGGACGGCGGGCGCCGCTTCGCGAGTGGCTGCACGAGCATGCGGCGATCGTCGTTCCCGCGTACTACGGCTGCTCGAATCTGTGCACGACGACGCTCCGCGCGACGCGCGCTGCCCTTCGCGACGCCGCCTTGCGCGCCGGCCGCGATGTCGAGGTCGTGGCGATCAGCATCGAGCCGCTCGAGACGCCCGCGCTCGCCAGGACCAAGAAGCGGGAGGTGCTCGGCGGGTCGGCCGACGCGCCGGACGATGGGTGGCACTTTCTCACCGGCGACGAAGCGGCGATCGCGCGCGTGACCCGCGAGCTGGGTTACCACTACGCGTACGTCGCCGACGAACATCAATACGCGCACGCGGCCGGCATCGCGATCGTCGCGGCCGACGGGCGCCTCCTGCGCGTGCTCTACGGCGTCTCCTTTCCGGCGCGGGCGCTGCGCAGCGCGCTCGCATCGGCGAGCGCGGCACCGACGACTGCGGGCGATTCGCACGGGGACGACTCCGAAGCCGCGACGAACTGGCTCCTCTGCTTCCACTACGACCCGGCGAGCGGCCGCTACACGTTCGCCGCGATGACGGCGGTACGCATCGCCGGCCTGCTGGCGCTCGCCTCGCTCGCCGCCTACGCGACGCTCGCGTGGCGCCGCGAGCGTCGACGTGGACAATCGCGATGATCGCGCTCGGACTCCCGCCCGAAGCCTCCACGATCGCGCCGCGCGTCGACCTTCTGCTCTATGCGGTCACCGCCGTCACCGGGACCGTCGCGATCGCGATCTTCGTCACGATGATCGTGTTCGGCATCCGCTACCGCGCGCGGTCCTCCGCGCCTCGCGCCGACGACATACCGGCGCTCCAGGCGCGTGCGCGACGGCGCGTCGAGACGGCGTGGACGCTGATCCCGCTCGCGCTCTTCATCGCCTCCTTCGCCTGGGCGGCGCGGCTTTACATGGTGCGCGCCACGGCGCCGGCGAACGCGATCGAGCTCTTCGTCGTGGCGAAGCAATGGATGTGGAAGCTCCAGCACCCGGGGGGTCAGCGCGAGATCGACGAGATGCACATTCCGCGCGGGCAGCCGGTGAAGCTCGTGATGACGTCGCAGGACGTGATCCACAGCTTCTTCGTCCCCGCGTTCCGTTTGAAGCAGGACGTGCTTCCCGGCCGCTACACGGAAATGTGGTTCACGGCGACGAAGACCGGCCGCTTTCACCTGTTCTGCGCCGAGTACTGCGGCACCGACCACGCGCGTATGGGCGGCGACGTCGTCGTCATGGAGCCGGCCGAATTCGCGAAATGGCTGAACGCGCACCGCGGGGGCGAAGACATGGCGAGCCGCGGCGCCGACCTCTTTCGCCAGTTCGGCTGCAGCGGCTGTCACGGCGCGAATGCGTCGGTGCATGCGCCGAACCTCGCCGGGCTCTACGGGAGGCCGGTCCCGCTGTCCGATGGAACGACGGTCGTCGCGGACGAGCGATACGTGCGCGACTCGATCCTGCTGCCCAGGCGCGAGGTCGCGGCCGGTTACGCGCCGATCATGCCGTCGTTCGCGGGCCAGATCAGCGAGGACGACATCCTCGACCTGATCGCGTACATCAAGAGCCTCGCCGACACGAGCGAGCGTCCGAGATGAGCACGGTCGTCGACGGAATCGGCGCGGACTTGCCGGGCGGACGCGGGGCGCTGAACAGCGAGACGCCGTCGAGCTACCTCGCCGACGGCCTGTCGATCCGGTCGTGGCTCGCGACGCACGATCACAAGCGGATCGCGATCCTGTATGCCGTCACGATCACGGCCTTCTTCTTCATTGGCGGCGCCGCCGCGACGCTGATCCGCCTCGAGCTCGCGACGCCCGCCGGCGACCTCGTGCGCGCCGAGACGTACAACAAGCTCTTCACGATGCACGGCGTAGTCATGGTCTGGTTCTTCCTGATCCCGTCGATCCCGGCGACGCTCGGCAACTTCCTCGTGCCGCTGATGATCGGCGCGCGCGACCTCGCGTTCCCCCGCCTCAACCTGACGAGCTGGTATCTCTACATCGGCGGTGCGGCATTCACCGTCGCGGCGATGATCGCCGGCGGCGTCGACACCGGGTGGACGTTCTACGCGCCGTTCTCGACGCTCTTCTCGAACACGCACGTGCTCTTCGTGCTCGTCGGCGTGTTCGTCGTCGGCTTCTCGTCGATCCTGACCGGCCTCAACATCATCGTCACCGTGCACAAGATGCGCGCGCCCGGCATGACGTGGTTCCGGCTGCCGCTCTTCGTCTGGGCTCAGTACGCGACGTCGGCGATCCTCGTGCTCGCGACGCCGGTGCTCGCGATGACGCTGATCCTGCTCGCGATCGAGCGCGTTTTCCGCATCGGCATCTTCGACCCGGCGCTCGGCGGCGATCCGCTTCTCTTCCAGCACCTTTTCTGGTTCTACTCGCACCCGGCGGTATACATCATGGTGCTGCCGGCCATGGGCGTCGTCAGCGAGCTCGTCGCGAACGGCGCGCGAAATCCGATCTTCGGCTACAAGACGATGGCCTACGCGATCATCGCCATCGCCGTGATCGGCTTTCTCGTCTGGGGGCACCACATGTTCGTGTCGGGACAGTCGATGTATGCCGGCATCGTCTTCTCGTTCATGAGCTTCCTCGTCGCGATCCCGTCGGCGATCAAGGTGTTCAACTGGACGGCGACGCTCTGGCACGGGCGCATCGTCTACACGGCGCCGATGCTCTACGCGCTCGGGTTCGTCGGCTTGTTCACGATCGGCGGCATGACGGGCCTCTTCCTCGCGTCGCTCGCGCTCGACGTGCATCTGACCGACACGTACTTCGTCGTCGCGCACTTCCACTACATCATGGTCGGCGGCACCGTGTCGGCGTATCTCGGCGGCGTCCATTACTGGTGGCCGAAGATCACCGGCCGGATGTACTCGGACCGCTGGGCGCGCTTCGCCGCCGTGCTGCTCTTCGTCGGCTTCAACTTCACGTTCTTTCCGCAGTACCTGCTCGGCATCGCCGGCATGCCGCGGCGCTACCACGAGTACCCGCCCGAGTTCCAGACGCTGAACGTGCTGTCGTCGGCGGGCGCGCTGATCCTCGCGCTCGGGTACCTGTTGCCGCTCGTCTATCTCGGCTGGTCACTGTTCCGCGGCGCACGCGCGCCGGCGAACCCATGGCACGCGACCGGGCTCGAATGGCGAACGCCTTCGCCGCCGCCGACGCACAACTTCACATCGCCCCCCGTGGTGACCGGACCGCCGTACGCGTACCGGCTGTCACCCGACGCCGTCGACGCGCGGGAAGGGACGCGATGACGCGCGCCCGGGAGCGTCGCGCATGACGGCCGCCGCTGGCGTGAACGTGGCCGACCACGGGCCGGCGCTTCGCGTGGCGCAGCAGTTCGAGGAAGCCCCGCAGCAGCGGGCCGCGGCGACGCTCGGCATGTGGATCTTTCTCGCGACCGAGGTGATGTTCTTCGGCGCGCTGTTCTTTGCGTACTCGATCGCGCGCTTCCAGTTTCCCGCGGCGTTCGCCGCCGCCAGCCGGCACACGAACATCGTGCTCGGCACGACGAACACCGCGCTGCTGCTCACGAGCAGCCTGTTCATGGCGCTCGCGGTGAAGTGCGCCGAAGAGGACCTGCGGCGCGCCACCGTTGCGCTCCTCGTGATCACGGGTCTCCTCGGGCTCGCGTTCATGTGCATCAAGCTCACCGAGTACGCGCTCGATTACCGCGATCACCTCGTGCCGGCGGTGAACTTTGCGTTCGACCCCCTTTATGCTCGCGGAGCGAAGGTGTTCTTCGGCCTCTACTTCGCGACGACCGCGCTGCACCTCGTCCACCTGTCGATCGGCATCGCGCTCGTCTCCGCTTTCGCATGGCGCGTGATGCGGCGGCGCCGCAACGCGCTCGCCGACCAGGTCGACATCGTCGGCCTGTACTGGCACTTCGTCGACATCGTCTGGATCTTCCTCTACCCGTGCCTTTATCTCGTCTCCCGGACGTGAAGTTGCGCGCGGTGCGCCCGTACGTGGTCACCTGGGTCGCGCTCCTCGTGTTGCTCGCGATCACCTGCGGGAGCTCCTTCATCCCGCTCGGCCGCTTCAACCTCGCCATCAACCTTGCGGTCGCGCTCGCCAAGGCGCTGCTCGTCGTCATCGTGTTCATGCGGCTTTTCAAGTCGTCCACGATGGTCGTCGTCGTCGCGCTGATCGCTGCGCTCGACCTCGCGTTCCTCGTCTGCCTCACGCTGCCGGACTTTCTCGTGCGCGGGTTCTGACGCGAATGCGGCAGCGATCGCCACGACGGTCGCAACGGTTCCGGCGCGCGCGCCAGGCGATGCGCGAGGCTCGCGGGCCGGGTGACGGTAGAATGCGCGTCGAATCGCTCCGGCAGCGCCGTTGCCGGCGTTCGCATTCTGCCGACCGAACCGCCTATCGCCGCCAGGATCTCCCGGCGCACGCTCTTGCCGGCCACCGCCGCATTGTCCCGTCGCCCGCCTCTGACGCCTGCAAGCCCGGCGATCGCCGCGCTGCCGCGCCGCGCGTGGATCGCGCTCGCCGTGATCGTCGCGATCGCCTGGTTCGCGAACCTCGACGTGCGCAAGCTGCAGCATCCCGACGAGGGCCGCTACGCCGAGATCGCGCGCGAGATGCTCGTCACAGGCGACTGGGTGACGCCGCGCCTGAACGGCCTCAAGTATTTCGAGAAGCCGCCGCTGCAGTACTGGCTCACCGCGGCGAGCTTCAAGGCGTTCGAGCAGGACGAGTGGACGGCGCGGCTGCCGGGCGCGACCGCCGGCTTCCTGACCGTGGCCGTGGTTGCCGCGACCGGCACGGCGCTCGCCGGCGCGGCGGCCGGTCTCTACGCGGGCCTCGTGCTCGCCGGCAGCGTGTGGCTCTTCGGCATTTCGCACCTCGTCACGCTGGACGCGGTGCTGACGTTCTGGCTCACCCTCGCGCTTTGCGCGTTCCTTCGCGCACAGCAGGCGCACGATTCGAAGCCGCGCGTCCGTCGCTGGATGCTCGTCGCGTACGCCGCGACGGCGGCCGGCGTGCTGACCAAGGGACTCGTCGCGCTCGCCATCCCATTCGCGTCGCTCGTCTTGTACACGCTCGTCACGCGCGACCGCGGCCCGTGGCGCCGCTTGCATTTCGTAAAGGGTCTCGCCTTGCTCTTCGCGCTCGCGGCGCCCTGGTTCGTGGCGGTCTCGCTGCGCAATCCCGAGTTCGCGCGTTTCTTCTTCATCCACGAGCATTTCGAGCGCTTCCTCACCACCGAGCATCGGCGCGTCGGCGCGTGGTGGTATTTCGTGCCGCTGTTCCTCGCGGGCTTCCTGCCGTGGACCGGCCTGTTCCTGTGGCGGCTGCGGCAGAGCTGGCGTGAAGCAAAACCCGGCGAGGGCGGCTTCGCCTGGGCGAAGTTCTGCCTGGTGTGGACCGCGTTCGTGTTCGTCTTCTTCAGCCTGTCCGGCTCGAAGCTGCCCTCGTACATCCTGCCGATGTTTCCCTCGGCGGCGCTGGTTCTCGGCTGGCAGCTCGAGCGCACGCGCACCGCCACCCTCGCCGCGGCGACGGCGGCGCTCGCCGGCGTCACGCTCGTCCTCTGGCTCGTCGCGCTCGCCGGCTGGCCGCGCCTGGGCGAAGCGCTCGCCGACGCGCGAACGCCGCGGGCGATCTACGATGCACTCGGACACTGGGTGAAGATCGCGTTCGGCGTCGCGGGCGCCGGGTACGTGGCCGGTTATCTGGCGTTCCGGCGCGGTGAGGCGCGCGGCCGCTCGCTCGGCATCGCGGCGCTATCGCTCGCGACGATGCTGTCGATGCAGGCCGTGTTCGCCGGATCGGACGTGTTCCGGACGACCCGATCGGCCGCCGACCTCGTCACCACGCTGGAAAACGCCGCGAATCCTCCGTACGATCGCACCGCGCCGTTCTTCCAGGTCGAAATGTACGACCAGACGTTGCCCTTCTACCTCGAGCGCACGACGACGCTCGTCCAGTATCGGGACGAGCTCGCGCTCGGCCTCGATGCCGAGCCCGGGCGCGGCATCGCGAAGCTGTCCGACTGGATCGCACGCTGGCAGGCGCTGCCCCAGGCGTACGCGCTGATGTCGCCACAACTGCACGAGCAGCTTGCGAAGGAAAGCCTGCCGATGCGCGTCGTCGCGAGCGACCCGCGGCGCGTCCTCGTGGCGAGGCAATGATGACGGCGAGCGCGTTCCTGCTGCTCATCACCGGCGTTTTGCTGAATGCGGCCGCCCAGCTGCTCCTCAAGGGAGGCACCAACCGCCTCGGCGTCATCACGATCAACGCCGACAACTGGGCGCCGATGCTCGCGCGGATGGCGACCGAGGGCCATTTCGTTGCCGGCGCCTCGTTCTATGCGGTGAGCCTCGTCGTGTGGATCGTCGGTCTCTCGCGCGTGCCGGTATCGGTCGCCTATCCCATGCTGTCGATCGGTTACATCGTCAATGCGCTCGCCGCGCATTACCTGTTCGGCGAGGCGGTCACGACGGCGCGCTGGCTCGGCATCGGCTTCATCGTCGTCGGCGTCTATCTCGTCGCCCGCAGCGCCTAGCATGCTCAAGTTCGCGAGCCCGCTGATCGACGAGGCGACGATCGCCGGCGTTGCCGACGTGCTGCGTTCCGGTCAGATCACGAGCGGGCCCTGGGTCGAGCGATTCGAGTCGGCGCTCTCGCAATTCTGTGCCGGCCGGCCGGTCCGGGTGGTGACGTCGGCGACGGCCGCCGTCGAGGTCGCGCTGCAGCTCTGCGACATCGGCGAAGGCGACGAGGTCGTCACCTGCGCGCAGAGCTTCTTCACCGTGCTGAACATGATCGTTAAGCGCGGAGCGACGCCGGTCTTCGTCGATTGCGACCTCGTCACGCGCAACATCGACTTAGCCCAGGTCGAGGCACGCATCGGCCCGCGGACGCGGGCGATCGTGCCCACCCACTGGCCCGGCTCGCTCGTCGACATGGAAGCGCTCCACGGCCTCGCGCGAAAGCACGGGCTGCGCGTCATCGAGGACGCCGCGCTGGTGATGGGCTCGCGATATCGAGGACGCCCGGTCGGGGCGTTCGGCGACCTCGCTACGTTCAGCTTCCACCCGAACAAGAACATCACGTCGATCGAGGGCGGTGCGCTCGTCTGCAACGACGAGGGCGAGGCGCGGCGGGTCGAGACGCTGCGCTTCCACGGCATCGAGCGGCTCGCCGACGGAACGCGCGATGTCGCTTATCCGGGCGGCAAGTTCAACCTGCCCGACGTCAACGCACGGATCGGCGTCGAGCAGCTCGCGCGGCTGCCGCAGTTCCTCGAACAACGGCGCAACCTGGTCCTGCGCTATTTCGAGCGCTTTCCCGAAGGCACCGGCTGCGTGTTGCCGCCGCATCCGAGCGACGGCGACGGGCAGTCGTGGAACATGTTCTGCATCCTGCTGCCCGACGCGCTGCCGATGTCGCGCAAGGCGTTCCGCGACGCCCTTGCCGCGCAAGGCATCGCGACCGGCGTCTCCTACGAGGCGCTGCACCTGTCGACGCTCGGACGCCGCTACGGTTATCAACGCGGCGAGCTGCCGAACACCGAGCGCATCGCCGAGCGGACGCTGAGCTTGCCGCTGCACGCGGCGATGCAGTTGGATGACGTCGACCGCGTCTGCGCAGCGTGCGCGAGGCTCCTGTCGAGCGCGAACCGATGACCACGCAACCGCAGCTGTCGGTCGTGATCCCGGTCTACAACGAAGAGGCGGGCTTGGCCGCGCTCTTCGCGCGGCTCTATCCGGCGCTGGACGCGCTCGGGATCCCGTACGAGGTGATCTTCGTCAACGACGGCAGCCGCGACCGTTCGGCAGCGCTGCTGCGCGAGCAGTTCACCGCACGGCCCGACGTCACGCGCGTCATTCTCTTCAACGCCAATTACGGCCAGCATCTCGCGATCCTCGCCGGGTTCGAGCGCGTGCGCGGCGAGCGCGTCGTCACGCTGGACGCCGATCTGCAGAATCCGCCGGAGGAAATCGGCAAGCTGCTGGCCGCGATGGACGCCGGCGCCGATTACGTGGGCGGCGTGCGGCGCGTGCGCGAGGACGCGTGGTGGCGGCGCACGGCGTCGCGGGCGATGAACCGGCTCCGCGAGCGGATCACGCGGATCCGGATGACCGACCAGGGCTGCATGCTGCGCGCCTACAGCCGCGATATCGTCGACGCGGTCGCCGCCGCGCGCGAGGTGAGCACGTTCATCCCCGCCCTCGCCTTCACGTTCGCGCACCACCCGGTCGAGGTCGACGTGCTGCACGAAGAGCGTGCGGCGGGGGAATCCAAATACTCGATGTACAAGCTGATCCGGCTCAACTTCGACCTCGTCACCGGCTTCTCGCTCGTTCCGCTGCAGCTTTTCTCGGTGGCAGGCATGATCGTCGCCGTCACGTCGGTGGTGCTGTACGCAATCGTGATCGTCCAGCGCGCGGTCGCCGGCGGCTTCCTCGAAGGCGTCAAGGCGCTGTGGGACCGCGACATCCTGGCGTTCTTCCTGATCGGCTGCATCATGTTCGGCGTCGGCCTGCTCGGCGAGTACGTCGGTCGCATCTACCAGCAGGTGCGCGATCGCCCGCGCTACGTGATCCGCGCCGTGCTCGAGCGCGACCACGACGACGTCGAGCTGCCGCAACGCCCGGCGGACGCGGTGCGCGCGATCCGTTAGCCGATGGGCGCGGCGACCGCGGTCGTCTTCGCCTACCACGACGTCGGCGCGCGCTGCCTGCGCGTGCTGCGCGCGCACGGCGTCGACGTTCCTCTCGTCGTCACGCACGCCGACGATCCCGCGGAAGCGCGATGGTTCGAGCGGGTCGCGGACGTCGCCGATGCGCTCGGCCTGCCGTGGATCGCGCCGGCTGACGTCAATGCCGCGGACGTCGTGGGGCGCGTCGGCGCCATCGCACCCGACTTCATCTTCAGCTTCTATTGCCGCCAGATGCTCGCGCCGCCGCTCCTTGCCCTCGCGCGCCGCGGCGCGCTCAACCTGCACGGGTCGCTGCTGCCGTTCTATCGCGGCCGTGCGCCGGTGAACTGGGCGGTCCTGCATGGCGAGCGCCGCACCGGCGCGACGTTGCACTACATGGCGGACAAGCCCGATGCCGGCGACATCGTCGCGCAGCAGGCCGTGCCGATCCTGCCCGACGACACGGCGCGCGAGGTGTTCGCGAAGGTGACCGTCGCAGCCGAAATCTGCCTCGACGGCGCGCTCCCCGCGTTGCTCGCGGGCACGGCGCCGCGAATGCCGAACGACATCGCGCACGGCTCGTACTTCGGCGGCCGCACGCCCGACGACGGCCGGATCGACTGGCGCCAGCCGGCCGCCGCCATCCACAACCTCGTGCGCGCCGTCGCGCCGCCCTATCCCGGCGCGCGAACGACGATCGCCGGTGCCCACGCGCGCGTGCTGAAGACGCGCGTGCTCGATGCGCAGGCGAAGCCGGCGGAGCCGGCGCTCCTGATCGGCGATCGCCTCGTCGTGCGGTGCGGAGGCGGCGGAACGCTGGTGATCGACTCGCTCGAGCTGGACGGGACGGTGGTGACCCCGGGGGAGGCGCGCGAGCGTCTGCGCGCGGCGCGGGTGCCGCTCGCATGACGCTAGAATGGCCCGCATGAAGCGCATCCTGATCCTCGGCGTCAACGGCTTCATCGGCCACCACCTCTCGCAGCGGATCGTCGCCGATACCGACTGGGAGATCTACGGGATGGACATGCAGACCGAGCGGATCACGGATCTGCTCGACGAGCGCCGCTTCCACTTCTTCGAAGGCGACATCACGATCAACCGCGAGTGGATCGAGTACCACGTCAAGAAGTGCGACGTGCTGATCCCGCTCGTCGCGATCGCGACGCCGGCGACCTACGTGCGCGAGCCGCTACGCGTCTTCGAGCTCGATTTCGAGGCGAACCTGCCCATGGTTCGCGCGGCGGTCCGGCATCGCAAGCGGCTGGTCTTTCCGTCGACGTCGGAGGTCTACGGAATGTGCGCCGACGCCGAGTTCGATCCCGACCGCTCCGACCTCGTGCTCGGGCCGATCAACAAGCCGCGCTGGATCTATTCGTGCGCGAAGCAACTGATGGACCGCGTGATCCACGCGTACGGACAGCAGGAAGGCCTCGACTACACGCTGTTCCGGCCGTTCAACTGGATCGGCGCCGGGCTCGACTCGATCAACACGGCCAAGGAAGGCAGCTCGCGGGTGATCACGCAGTTCCTCGGCCACATCGTGCGGGGCGAGCCGATCAAGCTCGTCGATGGCGGGACGCAGAAGCGCACGTTCACCTACATCGACGACGGCATCGCGGCGCTCATGAAGATCATCGACAATCGCAACGGTGTCGCGACGGGCAGGATCTACAACATCGGCAATCCCGCGAACGATTACTCCGTTCGCGACCTCGCGCGGATGATGCTGACGCTCGCGGCCGAGTATCCCGAGTACCGCGACACGGCGGCCGCCGTCACGCTCGTCGAGACGAGCGCCGCCGATTACTACGGCAGCGGCTACCAGGACGTGCAAAGCCGCGTGCCGAAGATCGACAACACGCGCGCCGACCTCGACTGGACGCCGAAGGTCGGAATGGACGAGGCGTTGCGGCGCATCTTCGACGCCTATCGGGGTCACGTCGCCGACGCGCGGGCGCTCGTCGAGTAGGCCGCCGTGCATACGATGGCGTCGGCATCGCAACGCGTCGGACATGCTGCGAACCGGACCTAAGCTCGCGCTCAAGGTCGACGTCGACACGCTGCGAGGAACGCGGGAAGGCGTGCCGCGGCTCCTCGAGCTTCTGGCGCGGCACAAGCTCACCGCGACATTCCTGTTCTCGCTCGGGCCCGATCACACCGGCCGCGCGATCCGCCGCGTCGTTCGCAAAGGGTTCGTCGGCAAGGTGCGCAGGACCTCGGTGGTCCGTCATTACGGTGTGCGAACACTGCTCTACGGCACGCTCCTGCCGGCGCCCGACATCGGACGGCGCGCCCGCGACATCATGCGTCGAGTGCGCGGCGGGGGCCACGAGACGGGCATCCACTGCTGGGATCACATCCGCTGGCAGGACGGCGTCGCCACCGCCGATGCCGCGTGGACGCGCCGCGAGATGGAGCGGGCCTGCGATCGCTACGTGGACGTGTTCAAGGAGGCGCCCCCGACGCATGGCGCGGCCGGCTGGCAGATGAACGCGCACGCGCTGCGGCTCACGCAGGAACTCGGCTTCGCGTATTGTTCGGACGGCCGCGGCCGCTCGCCCCACCTTCCCGTATGGCGCGGCGAGCTGATCCGCTGCCCGCAGTTCCCGACGACGCTGCCGACGCTCGACGAACTGATCGGCACCGGCACGATCGGCGAGGAGAACGTCGCCGCGCATCTGCTCGAGCGCACGCGCGAACCCTCACCGGACGGGCATGTCTTCACGTTGCACGCCGAGCTCGAAGGCGCGCGGCTGGCGGGCGTCCTCGACCAGCTGCTGACGGGCTGGAAAGCGCAGGGCTGGACGCTCTGCCCGGTGCACGCGATGCGCGACGACGTGGAGCCGCTGTCGCTGCCCCGCTGCGAGACGGCGCCGGCCGCGATCGAAGGCCGCAGCGGAACCGTGTTGATGCAGGGTGACGAATTCCTGGGAGACGTCGATGGCCAAGGTCAAGGATTTCGAGGCAGCGTCCACTGACGGCCCGTTCCGCCTGTCCGACCACGCCGGTCACCCGGTCGTGCTGTACTTCTATCCAAAGGACAACACGCCGGGCTGCACCACGGAGGGGATGCAGTTCCGCGATCTCCATCCGCAATTCGCGAAGCTTGGCGCCGTCGTCGCCGGCGTCTCGCGCGATTCGCTCAAGTCGCACGAGAGTTTCAAGGCGAAGATGGGCTTTCCGTTCCCGCTGCTGTCCGACCCCGACGAGGCGTTGTGCGAGCAGTTCGGCGTGATCAAGATGAAGAACATGTATGGCAGGAAGGTTCGCGGCATCGAGCGCAGCACCTTCGTCGTCGACAAGGCGGGCGGGCTCGCGCGCGAATGGCGCGGCGTGAAAGTGCCCGGCCACGCGCAGGAAGTGCTCGATTTCGTGAAGACGCTTTGAGCGCGCCCGTTGTGCGTCCACCACAAAATGCCCGACTCGCCAGCAGCCCGACCGCTACTGCTTGTATGCGGTCGCGATCGGGCCTACATTTAGCTTCGCGAACGCCCATGCCCCATTGCACGGGCGTTCGCTGAGGACGGCGCGTCGCCGTCCTCATGATCGGTCCTTCAGGAGGCCCATGGTCGAACGCAAGCTGCGCCCCGCTCCCTCCACGCTGCATCTCCTTCCCTCCCGCAAACCGGTTCGCGCCGGAACCACCTCCGCCTCCTCGAAGCTTTTCGTGCTCGACACGAACGTGCTGATGCACGACCCGACGAGCCTGTTCCGGTTCGAGGAGCACGACATCTACCTGCCGATCCTCACGCTCGAGGAGCTGGACGCGCACAAGAAGGGCATGACCGAAGTGGCGCGCAACGCCCGCCAGGCCTCGCGGTTCCTGGACGAGCTCGTGACGTCGTACGCCGCCCCCGGCGCGGACGGCATCGTGAGCGGCATTCCGCTCGACGAGAAGTCGAGCGGCGCAGCGACAGGTCGGCTGTTCCTGCAATCCGAGCCGATCGCGACCGAGCTGCCGCCATCGCTCGCGCATGGCAAGTCCGACAACCAGATCATCGCGGTCGTCATGCACCTCACGCGCCAGTCGCCGAAGCGCAGCGTCGTCCTCGTGTCGAAGGACATCAACATGCGGATCAAGGCGCGCGCGCTGGGCCTTGCCGCCGAGGACTACTTCAACGACAAGGTTCTCGAGGACACCGACCTTCTCTACACGGGCGCGCGCGATCTGCCGCCCGATTTCTGGGACCGCCACGGCAAGGGGATGGAGTCGTGGCAACAGGGTGGCCACACGTACTACCGCTTCTCGGGCCCGCTCGTGCCGTCGGTGCACGTGAACGAGTTCCTGTACCTCGAGAAGCCGGGCGAGACCCCGTTTCATGCCGTCGTCAAGGAGATCGAGGGCAAGAGCGCCATGCTCTCGACGCTCAAGGACTACTCGCACCAGAAGAACAACGTCTGGGGGATCGTCGCGCGCAACCGCGAGCAGAACTTCGCGCTCAACCTGCTGATGAACCCCGACATCGACTTCGTGACGCTGCTCGGGCAAGCCGGCACCGGCAAGACGCTGCTGACGCTCGCCGCGGGGCTCATGCTGACGCTCGAGTTCAAGGTCTACTCGGAGATCATCATGACGCGCGTGACGGTGCCGGTCGGCGAGGACATCGGGTTCCTGCCGGGGACCGAGGAAGAGAAGATGAACCCGTGGATGGGCGCGCTCGAGGACAACCTCGACGTGCTGAACAAGACCGACGACGAAAGCGGCGACTGGGGCCGCGCCGCCACGCGCGACCTGATCCGCTCGCGCATCAAAGTGAAGAGCCTGAACTTCATGCGCGGCCGCACGTTCATCAACAAGTTCCTGATCATCGACGAGGCGCAGAACCTCACGCCGAAGCAGATGAAGACGCTGATCACGCGTGCAGGCCCCGGCACCAAGGTCGTCTGCCTCGGCAACATCGCGCAGATCGACACGCCCTATCTGACCGAAGGGAGCTCGGGGCTCACCTACGTCGTCGACCGGTTCAAGGGCTGGTCGCATTCGGGGCACATCACGCTGCAGCGGGGCGAGCGCTCGCGGCTGGCCGATCACGCCGCGGAAGTGCTTTGAATCGTGTCGCAACGCAGCCGGGGCCCTCGGCCCCGGCGCTTGCTCCACCGTCCCGGGTTTTCCGCTACCAACGGCAGGAGCGCCGCTTCGCGCTCGTCCTCTTCGCGCCGGCGCTCGTCCTCCTGATCGCGACGACGAGCGCGCCGCTCGTCTATCTGCTGTGGACGAGCCTGTCGCGCGTCGACCTGACGATGCCCTATCTGTCCGGGTTCGCCGGCGTCGGCAACTACGCCAAGATGGGCGCAGACCCCCGGTTCTGGAATTCGCTGCTGCTCACGCTGATCTACACGTCGACGACGGTCGTGCTGCAGGTCGTTCTGGGTTTGTCGCTCGCGCTGCTCGTCATGCAGATTCCCCGTGGGCAGACGGTGTTGCGCGGGGCCGCGATCCTGCCGATCGTGCTGGCGCCGGTGGTCGTCGGGCTGTTCTGGCGGACGCTGCTGCTGTCGCCCGACTTCGGCCTCGTCGACCTCGTATCGCGTGCGCTCGGCTTCGGCAGCCACGCGTGGCTTGGCGATCCGCAACTCGCGCTCGTTTCGGTGATCGCGATCCATACGTGGCAGTGGACGCCGTTCGCGTTCCTCGTGCTGCTCGCGAGCCTCGCGTCGCTTCCGCCCGACGTGTTCGAGGCCGCGCGCATCGACCGCGCGAGCGCCTGGCAGCGCTTCCGGCGGATCACGCTGCCGCTCTTGCGCCCGGCGATCGTCATCGTCGTCATCATGCGCACGATGATCGCGCTTTCGGCGTTCGCGGCGATCTTCGCCGCGACGGGCGGCGGGCCGGGCACCGCCACCGAGATCCTGAACCTCTACGCGTACCGGACATCGTTCACCGAATTCAACCTCGGCTACGGTGCGGCGCTCGCCGTCGTGCTGCTCGCGATCACGCTGCTGATCTCGTTCTTGATGTTCCGCTTGCGAAGGGCGCGATGAAGCGTGGACTGCCGCGGCGCGTCGCCCTGGCCGTCGCCGCCGGCATGCTGCTGTCCGTGTGGGGATTTCCGGTCCTGTGGGCGCTGCTGACGTCGTTCAAGACCGAGCGCGACGTGCTCGCGTATCCGCCGAAGATCGTCTTCGAGCCGACGCTCGCGAACTATCACGACGTGCTGTTCGGCGCCTCGACGATCGTCCCGAACCTCGTGTCGAGCGTCGTCGTTTCGCTCGGTGCGACGGTCCTGACGCTCGCGTTCGCCGTGCCCGCCGGTTATGCGCTCGCGCGGCTCGAGCTGCCGGCGAAGCGCACCTCCGGGTTCTATGTGCTCGCGACGCAGATGCTGCCGCCGGTCGGGCTGATCATCCCGTATTACCTCTTGCTGCAGCGGCTCGGCGCGCTCGATACGTACGCCGGGCTGATCGTCATCTACCTGACGTTCTCGCTGCCGTTCGCGATCTGGCTGCTCGTCTCCTACTTCGAGGACATTCCGCGCGAGATGGAGGAAGCGGCGCTGCTCGACCGTGCGGGGCGGCTGCGAACGCTGTGGCACGTGATCCTGCCGCAGGTGCGCGGTGGCATCGCGGTGACGACCGTGTTCGTGTTTCTGAACGCCTGGAACGAGTTCTTGTTCGCCGTCGTGCTCGGCGGCAATCGCGTGCGGCCGGTCACCGTCGCGATGTTCAACTTCATCTCGGTCGAGCAGACACGCTGGGCGAGCCTCGCGGCCGGCGCGATGATCGCGATGGGTCCGGTGATGCTGCTCGGTTTGATCGCGCAGAAGCACATCGTGAAGGGCTTGACGGTCGGCGCCGTGAAGGGCGGCGGACGCCGATGACGCTCGGCGCCGTCGAGGGCGGAGAACGCCGGTGACACGCCGCGCCGGGAGCGTCGCATTGCGCAACATCGTGAAGCGCCATGGCGCGCTCACCGTGTTGAAGGGTGTCGACCTCGACATCCGCCCCGGCGAGTTCTTCGCGCTGCTCGGCCCGTCGGGATCGGGCAAGACGACGACGCTGCGCATCCTCGCGGGCCTCGAATCGCACGATGCGGGCAGCGTGATCCTCGATGGGCGCGACGTGACCGGCAGCGAGCCGGGCGAGCGCGACGTCGCGATGGTGTTCCAGAGCTATGCGCTGTACCCGCACATGAGCGTATACGACAACATCGCTTTCCCGCTGCGGATGGTCAGGACCCCGGCCAGGGAAGTCGATCGCGCCGTGCGCGAGTCGGCGGCCCGCGTCAAGATCGAGCATCTGCTCGAGCGCAAGCCGGGGCAGCTCTCCGGCGGCCAGCAGCAGCGCGCCGCCCTCGCGCGGGCGATCGTGCGCAAGCCGACGCTGTTCCTCCTCGACGAGCCGCTGTCGAACCTCGACGCGAAGCTTCGGCGCGAGACGCGCGTCGAGCTGCGCAAGCTCCAGCGCGCGCTCGACGTCACGGCCCTCTACGTCACGCACGATCAGGAGGAGGCGATGACGATCGCCGATCGCCTCGCCGTGTTCATGGACGGACATGTCGTGCAAGTCGGCACACCCGAGGAGGTCTTTCGCAGGCCGGCGACGGTCGACGTCGCGACGTTCCTCGGCAGCCCGCCGATGAACCTCTTGCCGGCTCGCCTCGCCGGCCATGACGCGGTGATCGAAGGGCATCGGGTCCCGCTCGCGTCGGATCATGGAAGCGAGCGCGACGTGCTGCTGGGCGTGCAGCCGTCGCGGATCGAGATCGCCACCGACGGCCTGCCTGCGCAGGTCGACCTCGTCGAGCAGCTCGGCGACAGCGTGATCGTCGATCTCGCGCTCGGCGCGACGCGCGTGCGCGCGAAGCTGCCGGAACGCACGCGGCTCGCGGAAGGCGCTCGCGTGCATCTGCGCTTCGATCCGGCGGACGTCCATCTTTTCGATCCCGCCACCGGGATGCGCATGGACCCCTGACGGTCGATGGCCGCGTCGAACGCATCCGTCGTTGCACGCGTGCAGGTGCAGGTGTTTCGGGCGCCGATCGCGACGCCCGTGGTCAACGCATTCGGCACGATGCGCGACCGGCCCATGGCGCTCGTCGCAATCGAGGCGCGCGACGGCGCGACTGGCTTCGGCGAGATCTGGTGCAATTTTCCGGTCGTCGGCGCCGAGCATCGCGCCCGCCTGCTGACGAGCGTGATCGCGCCGCTGCTGGCGGGCCGGACGATCGTCGATCCCGCCGCCGAGCAAGCACGACTCGCGTCGGCCATCGCAAGCCAGGTGCTGCAGACCGGCGAGCCGGGTCCGTTCAATGCGTGCCTGGCCGCGATCGACCAGGCGCTGTGCGACCTCGCGGCACGGCGCGCCGGCGTTCCGCTCTGGAAGTTTCTGGGCGCAACGCGCAACCGCGTACCGGTCTATACGAGCGGCATCGGACCCGAGGGCGCCGAGCCGCTTGCCGATCAGGCGTGGCGGAACGGCTTTCGCGCGTTCAAGCTCAAGGTAGGCTTCGGGCGCGAGCGCGACCTCGCGAACCTGTCCGCGCTGCGCGCGAGCCTTCCACACGGCGCCACGCTGATGGCCGACGCGAACCAGGCGTGGTCCCCGGACGAAGCGCACGCGATGGCATCGGCGTTTCGCGATCTCGCGCTCGAATGGCTCGAGGAGCCGATCGCAGCGGACCAGCCGGCGACCGTGTGGCAGGCGCTGGCGCGGGCGGCGGACCCTCTACCCCTCGCCGCGGGCGAGAATCTTGGCAGCGCACCGCTCCTCGATGCCGCGGTCGCGTCGGCCGCACTGCGCGTGCTGCAGCCCGACATCGGCAAGTGGGGCGGCCCTTTGCAGATCCTGCCGATCGCCCGCCGCGCGGTGGCGGCCGGGATGCGCTTCTGTCCGCATTGGCTCGGCGGGGGCATCGGACTGGTCGCGTCGATGCACCTGCTCGCGGCGGCCGGCGGCGACGGTCGTGTCGAATGGGACGCGAACCCCAACCCGCTGCGCGAGGCGTTTCCTCTTCCCGACGTCGTCGACGGGTTCGTCGCGCTCGGCGATGCCCCGGGCCTCGGCTTCGTCCCCGATCTGCATGCACTGCAACGCTACCGGGTGCCGTTGTGACATGCCGACGCTTCGCTGCCGCGCGATTCCTTCGCGTTCAAAGCAAAAGGTAGAATTCGCCGGTGCCGACGCGACCCCTTCCCGATCGCCGCCTCGTGCTCGCGCTGTGCATCGCGCTGGCGCTGCCCGGCGTCGCGGGCGCGACGCCGCGATGGTGGATCTCGAAACCCGTCGAGAAGGGCAAGGAAACGGCGGTGACGCCGGCCCCGTTGCAGAAGGAGGCCGCGCACGACAAGGAGCTGGCCGAGCGCTTCCCGGTCTACCGGATCAACGTCGAGGGCGTCCGCGAATTCGACACGCGGCCGGAGCCGCCGCGCACCGCCGAGGAGCGCTTCGCCGACGCGCTCAACGCCGGAAGCCCCGAGCTCGTCGCGGGCAAGAGCTACGACGGCTACTACTACGACGGCACGCTGTTCTGGGGATCGGATCCGCTGTCGTTCGCGTGGAAGAACGTCACGCACTGGTTGCGTCGCTGACGCCGCGCCCGGGCGTCCGGTCCTGCGCCCCAGCGATCAGTAGCTGCCGGGCGCGGCGAAGCCTTCGAAGCGCGTGTATTCGCCGAGGAACGTGAGGCGCACGGTGCCAATCGGCCCGTTGCGCTGCTTGCCGATGATGATCTCGGCCGTGCCCTTGTCCTGCGACTCGGGGTTGTAGACCTCGTCCCGGTAGATGAAGACGATGACGTCGGCATCCTGCTCGATGGCGCCGGAGTTGTGACTCACGATCCCGTCGGCCAGCCAGCATGCGGGACCGGGTACGGTGAGATCGAACACCTCCTCCTCGCCCGCGGCCTCGATCGCGACGACACGATCCCAGTAGAGGTCCGGCTCCGCCCACCCCGCGGGATCCGTGTCGTCCACCAGAGCGCAGGAGCGGAGCGCGTCGCGGGCTGGAGCGAACCGCAAATGCGACGTGCCCCCACGAAGGGTGCCGCGCGCCGACGCGATTGCTCGTTGCGAGACGCGCTGCCGCTGCTCCGCGAGACGAACGTCGGCAAAAATCTCGTCCGCAAGAGTGTCCCCGTCCGGGGGTGTGTCGCGCAGCCTCTCCCGCAGTTGCGCGGCCGCGCCCGCACGCGGCCCGAATGCCGGCACTTCATCGAGAAACCGCCGCTGATCGCTCGCACCGCTCACGTCGACGCTGTGCAGGGGTCCTGCCCCGGCCTCGCGCGTGGTGCGAATCCGCGCAACGATGCCGAGCCGAAGCAGCAGCGCCGCCACGTCATGCGCGAGCCGGTCGCTGCAGGTCCCGAAGTGGACGCGTGGCGCGCCGCGCGCGCCCGCCCGACGCAACGAGATGCCACCGTCGGCGGCCCAGAGGTGCGCGAGAAGTTGTCCGATCTGTCGGTTGGACAGGCCGAAAACCTGCGCAGGAACGCGCTTCTCGTGCGGGCGTTGACCGAAGACGCCGAGCGCCTCGAGCCATGCACCGACACTCGGGGCGTGCGAGCGGTCGCCGTGGCCGCTGATTTCGAGCTGGTGCCATGGCCCGCGCCCCTCGATTCGCGTCGCCGTGCTTCCGATCGCGAGAGCGGCCTCGCGCACCAGCCGGCTGTTTTCATCGGACGCGGTGCAATACCGGAGCGGTTGATGCTCGAGATAGCTGCCGGCGCCGATCAGGTGACCGAGAAGTGCAACCTCGTGATCGGGCCAGGCGAGCGTCACTTCGGGTTCGGGAATGCGACGGGCGATGGCCAGGCGATCACCGACGGCGAAGTCGGCAATCCTGCGCCATCCGTCGTGCGCGAAGAGTCGATGCTCGCCGGTCGCGCGGATCGAGCGGCCGCTCGCGAGCGACACCGCGAAGATCGGCTTGCGGCCCTTCGACCACACCCGATCGGAACGGGCCTTCGTCAATCGCTGGTCGCGGTCGATGGCGATCACCTCGGGCGTCGTATGCACGAGCGCTCGAATCGGAAGCCGCCGACCGTCGGCGAGCTGAACGAGCGTGTCCCCGGTCACGCATTCACGCAGATCCGACATCACCGGCCGCTTGTTCGGTCGCTGCTCGAGCGAGCGATTGAGCTGCGACAGCGCGACGACGGGCACCGACAACTCCTTCGCGAGCGACTTCATCGAACGCGAGATCTCCGAGATCTCGGTCGCCCGGTTCTCCCCCGAGCTCGTCGCCTGCATGAGCTGCAGGTAGTCGACGATGACGAGCCCGAGCTTGCCGTACTGCTTCATGAGCCTTCGCGCCCGCGAACGCACTTCGATCGCATTGAGCGCGGGTGTTTCGTCGATCAGGATCGGCGCTTCGTTCAATCGGCCGAGCGCACCGGAGAGCTTGTCCCAGTCCTCGGGTCCGAGCCGTCCCGTCCGGAGCTTGTGCTGATCGAGCTTTCCGACCGAACCGATGAGTCGCAGCGCAAGCTGGGACGCACCCATTTCCATCGAAAAGACGGCGACCGGCAGCCCGGTGTTGAGTGCGACGTGCTCGCCGATATTGAGCGCGAGGGCGGTCTTGCCCATGCTCGGTCTTCCGGCAATCACGACGAGATCGCCGG
>DATIEN010000034.1:0-4287 GCA_035455705.1 Casimicrobiaceae bacterium
CTCGCGTACTCGGCCGATGCCGACCGGCATCGCATTCGGGATCTCGCGCTCGTGTCGGCGTACGGCGCGCTTCGTGCGGACCTGGAGGTCGGCGCGCACGCGCCGCTTCCGGTATCGGCCCGCCTCGCGCTCGCGGGCGCCGGTCCGCTCGCGGATGCGACAGTCGACGCGACGATCGAAGGTCCGCTCGCACGGCTCGACGTCGCGGCGCACGGCGCGTATCGCGATACGGGTCTGTCGCTGACCGCCGTTGCGACGCCGTTCGCAGCGACACCCTTCGCGTCGGCAGCCGGCGAATTGACGAACCTGGACGCATCGACGTTCGATTCCGCACTGCCGCACACGCGCGGCCGGCTGCACTTGGCTTTCGCGCCGCAGGGCGACGGCATCGCGGGCATCCTCGATTTCGTCAACGACGCGCCGGGGCCGATCGACGCGCAAGCGCTTCCGCTCGCGCGCCTTTCGGCGCGCTTTGCACTCGACCCCCGGATGCTGACGCTCGCGGGCATCGATGCGGCGCTGGCAGGCGGCACGGCGCGAGGCGACGGCCGTATCGCGCTCGAAGGCGACCGCGCGGTGCAGTTGACGCTCGCAATTGCGGAACTCGACCTCGCGCGCGTGCAATCGAAGCTCGCGTCGACGCGGCTTTCGGGCCGCATCGTCGCCGACGCGGATGCGAAACGACAGGCGCTCGAAGGCGACGTTCGTTATCGCGACATGATGCTCGCGTTCGCCGCCGTTGTCGCCGACCAGCGTGTCGAAGTCTCCCGCTTCCGGGCGAGCGCCGGTTCGGGATCCATCGCCGGCACCGCGCAGTTGGCGCTGAACGACGCGAACGACTTCAGCGTCCGCGCGACGATGACGAAACTGGATCCGTCGCGCTTCGCCGCGATACCGAAGGCGTCGCTCGACGGAACGCTGTCCGCAACCGGCGTCGTGCGACCGCGGTGGCGCGCGGCGATCGATGCCACGCTCGCGCCTTCGAGCCGCCTCGAAGGCCTCGCATTGTCGGCCGCGGTGAAGGGCGGCTTCACGCCGCGCACCGTGGCGAACCTCGTCGCCGACGTCCACTTGGGCTCGGCGCACGCGACGGCGCGCGGCTCGGCCGGTGCCCGCGGCGATCGGCTTGCGTTCACGCTGGATGCTCCCCGGCTCGCCGACGCGCAACCGCTGCTTTCGGCGACGCTCGCGCAACCTATCGCCGGCGCCGTGCATGCGAACGGTCACCTCGCCTACGACGGCAACGCGGCCGGTGGCGACGTGGAGTGGAGCGCGCAGTCGCTGCAGATGGGGCGCTACACGGTTTCCACGCTTGCAGGTCACGCATCGATCGGGGCGGCCGCGCTCTCGTCCACCACGCTCGCGGCGCGCGCGCTCGATTTCGACGTCCAGGCGAGCGGCGTCGTCGTGCCGGGCCGCACGATCGAAGCACTGCACGCGGCGGCGACGGGTACGCTCGCGCGTCATCGTGCGACGCTCGCGCTTCATTCCGGCGACGTGGATGCGACGATGGCGCTCGACGGCTCGCTGCGCAATGCCGACCGCCTGGACGAGGCGTCGTGGAGCGGGGCGGTCGTCTCGCTCGACAACCGCGGCGCCGTGCCGCTGCACGTGCAGGGCAGCGCCGCGCTCACGCTGCGCGCGCATTACGCCCGCGTCGCCGACGCGAGCATCGAGATCGCCGACGGACACGTCGCGATCGGAGAGTTCGTCTGGGACGACGGCCACGTCACGACGCACGGCTCCTTCACGGGCATTCCCGTCGCATCGGCCGCGCGCCTCGCCGGCCGCCCGCTTTCTTTCGATTCGACGCTGGTGCTGGGCGGTCAGTGGTCGATCGCCGCCGCGCCGCGTCTGACCGGCAGCTTTTCCGTCGCGCGCGAAAACGGCGACATTCGCGTCGACGTGCCCGCGGGCGCGACGAAGAAGCGCGAGGGCGTCGGCATCACCGAGCTGCGGGCGCGCGGAACGTTCCACGACGACGCGCTCGATGCCGAGCTCGCGTTCGCATCGGCGAAAGCCGGAAACGCGAACGGAACGGTCCACGTCGGCAGCGTCGATGGTGCAGTCTCCGGCAAGATCAACCGCGATGCGCCGCTCGCACTCGCGCTCAAAGCGCAGCTCGCGTCGCTCGCGGTCTTCCAGCCGTGGGTCGGCACGCTCGCGGCCGTCGACGGCCGGGCGAACCTCGACGTGTCGGCGAGCGGAACGGTCGGCAAGCCGCTCTGGAGCGGCAGCCTGTCGGGCAGCGGGCTCGTGCTCGATGCGCCGCAGTACGGACTTCACATCGCCGACGGCGAAGTGCAGGCGCATCTCGCGGACCGGGGAATCGCGCTCGACACGGTGCGCTTTCGCGGGGGCGACGGCACGTTCGAGGCAGCCGGTCTGATCGCGCTGCCGTCAGCAGGCGGAAGCGCCGCGACGCGCGTCACGTGGAAGGCCGAGCGATTCCGTATCACGAACCGCCCCGACCTTCGCTTCGTCGTCGACGGGAACGGGGCAGTCGCCCTCGTCGATCGGCGCCTGGAATTGCGCGGCAACGTCACCGTCGTCGAAGGCCACGTCGAATACGAGCCGCAGCCGACGGGAAGACTCGTGTCGGACATCGTGATCAAGGGCGAGCCGCACGAGGAGCGCGGGGCGCGGCTGCAAAAAGCGCCGCTCGCGCTCGACGTGGACGTCGATCTCGGCCGCAACCTGACGTTCGTCGGCGAGGGCCTCGACGCGCGGCTTGCCGGCCGCGTGCACGTCACCACCGATGCGAACGGCAACCTGCGCGCCGACGGCACCATCCGCACCGTGAACGGCACGTACATCGCGTTCGGGCAGCGGCTCACGATCGACCGCGGGCGCGTGATCTTCGACGGACCTCCGGACAATCCCGCGCTCGACGTCGTCGCGCTGCGCAAGAACCTTCCGGTCGAGGCCGGCATCGCGATCACCGGAACCGTGAAGGTGCCGCAGGTGAGGATCACGTCGAATCCGCCGGTGCCGGAGAACGAAGCGCTCGCGTGGCTCGTCACCGGTCAGGGCCTCAACACGAGCGGCCGCATCGACTACTCGGCGTTGTCCGCAGCATCGGCTGCGCTGCTCGGCCGGCATGGCAAGCCGTTCACCGCGGACGTTGCGCAGCGGCTCGGCCTCGACGAAATCTCGCTGCAGACGAGCAGTTCGGCGACAACGAGCGGCGCGCAGGGAACGGCGAGCCAGGTCGTCGTGTTCGGCAAGCGGATCAGCGATCGCCTCTCGCTCGGTTACGAGCAGGGCCTGTCGCTCGCGAGCAGCGCGGTGCGGCTCGAATACGCGCTATCGCGTCAGGTCACGCTCCGCGCGGAAGCGGGGACGACGAGCGGCGTGTCGATCGTGTATCGGCGAAGTTTTCGCTGATTGCAAATCTGTCAAAACGACGTGTAGAAATTGCTGCTTCGCAGCCGTCGTGCGCAACGGAATGCGTGCCGTTGCTGCTCACATGTTGCATCCAGTACAACGTGTTGGCGAGCATCTCGTAGAGTACAAAGTAACTTCGCGACAACCCGTACGGGCTGGGCACGAAGTCGCCGAATTCCGTGGGAACCGCCGGCGGAATCGCGATCGGCGCCGCGATCACGCCGATCCCGGCCGCCTCGAATTCATTGCGCGAGCGAGGAAAATCGAAGCTGTGGCCGACGAGGATTACGCAACGGATGCCGTTCGCCGACAAAATCTTCGCTGAGTTGACCGCGTTCTCGTGGGTGTTGCGCGAACGGGTTTCGACCCAGCGAACGGGTGTGTCGAATTCGCTTACTAGGATATTGCGCATCAAGACGCCCTCGGGGGGCGCGCCGCGTACGGCACCTCCTGAGACGAGAATCGGCAGCTTTGTCGCACGCGCGACAAAGGCGCCATACCGAATTCGGTCGAGCGTAATGCCGCTGACCGTCGCGCCTTGATATTCGGGGGCCCATCGCCGGGTGCCGCCGCCGAGAATCACGATTGCCTGCGCATGAGTGACCGCACGCACGATATCAAGCGGCGGCGAGCGATCGAGGCAGCGCCCCAGAAACTCCGCGAAAGCGGGTGTCGCGAGCAGCCAAAGCGTGGCGACCCCAGCGAACGCAAGGGCCCTCCCCGCTCGTGGCTTTCCCCCGGCGATCGCGAGACCCAACAGCGCGATTAGCAATGGCGCTGTCGGCGGCAGCGCAACGAGCTTTACGAACTGCTTGAGCCAGAACAGGGTCAGCATTGAACTGATACTTCCATCGAACTGTATCTCATAGGGCCTGTCGAACTAAGGGTTTCCGGTTACTT
>DATIEN010000035.1:0-20061 GCA_035455705.1 Casimicrobiaceae bacterium
TGCCTTGGCCAGTGTCACGCGCAAGTCGGGGTCGCGCGCAAGCTCGGTCGCGAGCGCGCGGCTCGCGGCTTTCGCTGTGCGCGCGCTTTTCGTGCTGCGCGCTCGAAACGGTTCGGTGGCGTGGGCGACCATGGGCTTCACTATGACGCTGCGTGCGCGGCGCACGTTCCATCGGCACGCTCGTGGATGGCCGGGACCGGGGCGTCGCGGAGGATATGGAGCGCGCGCGCACACCGATCAAGGGCACATCGACGCCTCCTGCCGATGGCGGCAGACGACTCGGGCCAAAGTATCGTGAGAGCCGCGACGCGGTCGGCGAAAGCCGCGAAGCCGCGAGCGAAACCTTGGCCCGCCGGGGTTACGCCCAGTACGGCCGCGCCTTGTAGAACGCGTGCAGGTCCTCGGCCCAGCGCTGGTCGGCCATCGTCGGCCAGTGGTCCTTGTCGAATCCCGGTGCCTGCTCGAAGCGCTCCTTCGCGACGTTCATGCGGAAGCACTTGTTCTCGGTGTCGAGCCGAAGCGCCGACCAGGGAATCGCGAACAGCTTGTCGCCGATGCCAAGCACGCCGCCGACCGACATCACCGCGTAGGCGACGCGTCCGGTGGGCACGTCGATCATGATGTCGGTGATCTCGCCCAGCTCCTCGCCGGCGTCGTTCATCACCGAGTCGCCCTGCAGCGTGTCGGCCGCCATGACCTGCGGTCCCGGACCGCCGCCGCGATCGTTCCAATAGTCGGCGCCGGTGCGGTAGCGCGCATCGGGATCGCCCGCCGTCATCGGGCTCGGGCCGCTCGTCGTTGCATTCGTGTCGGGTCGGGTGGTAGCCATTGTCATTCCTTTCGTATGCCGTAGCGTGGCGTGTAACGTTTGGCCGTCGGCGTGGTCGGCCGGTATTCCGACGACGCGCCGAGCTCGAAATGCGTGAGCGCCGGCTCGCAGCGCGGCCAAGTACGTCGTTCGTCCGACTGGCGCGGTGCTGCTGCGTCGCTACGGTTCGACACCTCGGAAAGCGTTGGTTCGGCGACGATCGGCGGTTGCATTGCGACGGCTCCGGTCGGATGCGATCCGCTACGGGATCGCAAGCGACGTGCCATTGCACAACCATCAAGGAAATCAGTCGCGGGCGAGCGCTGCCGGCATCGCCGCTGGTAGGAATTGCACGTAACTTCGTCGCCGGGAACCGGCGTCAGCGCATGATCGCCGCCTTCGCATCGCTCGCCGCGGCGAGCGTCGACGGAGGTTCGTGCGTGATGCCGTCGTCGTCGCTCAACAGATGGCCGAGGCGCGACCGGAGGCCGGGCCACAGCTCGCGGCGCTTCTGCGCGAAGGCGAACTGGGCTTCGAGGAAACCCAGCTTCGTCCCGCAATCGAACCGATAACCGTCGATAACGCATGCAAAGACACGCTCGCGCTCCATCAGCGCGCGCGTCGTCGCCGCGAGCATCGGATCGGGTGCCTCGCGCAGCGCCTCCCAGACAGCGCGGGTGAAGACGTAGCGCCCGCATGGCGCAACCGGCGAGCACGCGGCACCGATCGGGGGCACCTTGACGAGTGCACGCGCGTTGCGATGCGCGCTCGTGGCGAGATCGGCGGCAATGAAGCGCTCGTCGTCGCCGGCCTCGCGCGCCGTCTTCTGCACGCCGACGACGCTCACCTGCTGCTCGTCGAACACGTCGAGCAGCTGTTCAAGGGCCGGCCGCTTGGCGTCGATCAGGTCGTCGGGGAGGACCACGGCGAACGGCTCGTCACCGATCAGCGGGCGCGCCTTGCGCAGCGCATCGGGAAGCCCCGAGGCGTCGCGCTGACGCACGTAGGTAAAGGTCACGCCCTTCGGAATAGCCGAGCGCAGCTCGCGCAGCGCTTCTTCGCTTTCGCGTGCGACGAGTTCGTGCTCGAGCTCGTATGCGTGGTCGAAGTGGTCCTCGATCGCGCGCTTGTGCCGACCCGTGACGAGGATGAAGCGCGTGAGACCCGCAGCGGCGGCCTCCTCGACCGCGTACTGGATCAGCGGACGATCGACGATCGGAAGCATCTCCTTCGGGCACGCCTTCGTTGCGGGCAGGAACGACGTGCCGAGCCCCGCGACGGGGAACACGACGTGCGCGACGCGCGAACGTGCGGCGCGCGACGAGGTACTTGCGTAGCGGTTCGTTTCGGGCTGCATCGGGGAGTGGCGCGCACGCGAGGTGACAACACCCACACCGCGTTAGCACCAAGCATGCCGAGTCGAAACGATGAACCGATTCCGCGGCCACCGCAAGATGAACGTCGAGTGCCCCCCGCGCACGATGCGCCCGCGTCGTTCGACTGCTCCGCGTTTTCGCCGTCTCCGAAGCAGCAATTGCCGGAGGCTTCGGCAATTTTTACGAAGCGCCTTGCGGCGTGCTCGCCCCGCACCGCGGCCGCGCGTGTTGCCGGCGCGAAGGCAGCCGCCTGCGGCATGGAGTTTGCAGATGGCAACGAAACTCGCCGACGTCACGAGTATTTCGATGAACCTTCCGACCGCGAACGCGCTGGTCTCTGCCGCGTGGTCGAGCGGCCGGCGTGGGAAGACCCGCGCTAATGGCGCGCGCGCCGGTTGTGGGACGTACTTCTCGATCCGGGCGCGGCGACGCCGCGCACACCCGATTCCGCTTACGAGCAGGTGCTGCGCGACGTGAGGGCGCGCATCGATCCGCTCGTCGATCACTTGCATTCCAGGCGTCCGTCATGAACGAACTCGTCGTGTTCTCGCACCTGCGCTGGAACTTCGTCTACCAGCGTCCGCAGCAGATCCTTTCGCGCCTCGCACGGCATTGGCGCGTGCTGTTCGTCGAGGAGCCGCACTACTGCGCAGGCGACCCGCGCGGCGAGCTGTCCGCACCCTGCCACGGTGTGACGGTCCTGACGCCGCATACGCCGCTCACCGCTCCGGGCTTCCACGACGACCAGATCCCGCTTCTCACGAAGCTCGTCGGCCAGGCGCTGGCGCGCGAACGCTTTGCGGACTACGGCGCGTGGCTCTATACGCCGATGGCGTTGCCGCTGCTCACGAAGCTCACGCCGCGCATCGTCGTCTACGACTGCATGGACGAGCTCACCGCGTTCCGCGGTGCGCCGCGCCAGCTCGTGCAGCGCGAGAACGCGCTGATGCGCGTCGCGAACGTCGTTTTCGCCGGCGGCCCGAGCCTCTACGAAACCCGGCTGTCGCGGCACCTGAACGTGCACCTGTTCCCCAACAGCGTCGATCGCGATCACTTCGCGCGCGGCGCCGACGCGGCGTTCGCGCATTCCGAGGTGCAGGCCCTCGCGCGCCCGCGGCTCGGTTATTTCGGCGTGGTCGACGAACGCGTCGACGCCGACCTCCTGCGCGACATCGCGCAGAAGCGGCCCGAGTGGGAAATCTGCATCGTCGGACCGGTCGCGAAAATCGATGCATGGACGCTGCCGCAGGCACCGAACATCCACTACTACGGGCAGCGCAGCTACGACGAGCTGCCTCGCTTTCTCGCCGGCTGGGACGTCGCGATGCTGCCGTTCGCGCACAACGACGCGACCCGCTACATCAGCCCGACGAAAACGCTCGAGTACATGGCGGCGGGGCGCGCCATCGTGTCGACGACGATCGGCGACGTGAAGCGCCTCTACGGCGACGTCGTGCGCTTCGCCGACGACAGCGATGCGTTCATCGCAGAGTGCGAGGCCGCGCTGGTCGAGCCGCGGGCGGCGCGCGCCGACCGCGTGGCCGCGATGCGCAGGATCGTCGACGCGACCTCGTGGGACGAAACGGCGCGCGAGATGCGCCGCATCGTCGAAGTCGCCGCATTGCGCGGACTCACCGAAGCCGCGCGGATCATGCTCGAGCCGGCGAAGCCGCCGAAGACCGCCGTCAGCACGCAGGTGGCGCCAAGCGGGGTGCCGTGCCTGATCGTCGGTGCGGGCCCCACGGGACTCTCGGCCGCCTACCACCATGGCGAAGGCAGCGTCGTGCTCGAGCGCGAGCCGAAAGTCGGTGGATGGTGCCGCTCGATCGAGGACACCGGCTTCACCTTCGATCACGCCGGACACATCATGTTCTCCGACGACCCGTACGTGCAGGACCTCTATCGGCTGCTGCTCGGCGACAACGTGCACTGGCAGGAACGCGAGGCGTGGATCTGCAGCAAGGGCGTCTATACCCGCTACCCGTTCCAGGGCGCCCTGCACGGGTTGCCGCCCGACGGTCCGATGCCCCTTCCCGATCCCGAGGAAATGATCGAGGGCGCGCTGTCGCCGGCCGCGAAGCCGATGGGACCCAACGCGCGTTTCGGCTATCCGTTGCGCGGCGGATTCCAGGCACTCATGAACGGCTTCCTGCCGCTCCTGCGCGGCGATCTCGTGCTGCAGGCGAACGTCGAGCGCGTTTCACCGCTGTCGCGGGCGGTGACGTTGACCGACGGCCGTCGCTTTCACTACGACACGCTGATCAGCACGATGCCGCTTCCGTTGCTGATCGCCGCGATGGGCGAAGAGGCTCCGCCCGAAATCCGCCGCGCCGCGAGCGAGCTTCGCCACGTGTCCATCCGTTGCGTGAATCTGGGCGTCGCGCGCCCCCACCTGTCGGACCGGCATTGGATCTATTTCCCGGAAGACACGGTGTTCCACCGGATTTTCCTGCAGGGCAATGCGAGCCCGCACTGCAATCCGCCCGGTGGCTTCGGCCTCACGTGCGAGATCAGCTATTCGCCGACGAAGCCGCTGCCGGCGGTCGGCGCGGCACTCGTCGAGCGGTGCGTGCGGGATTGCGTTCGCGTCGGCTTGCTCGATCCCTCCGACGCGTTGCTGACGTCGAACCAGGTCGACATGCCGTACGCGTACGTCGTCTACGACCACGGCCGCGCGGAGCGGGTCGCGCAGATTCGCGCGTGGCTCGCGCGTTTCGACATCATCCTGGCCGGACGCTACAGCGAGTGGGAATACTACAACTCCGATCACGCGTTCATCGCCGGCAAGAAGGCGGCGGAGGCCGCCTTGCGCCTCGCCGGCACGCGCGTCGCGGCGAAGAGCGCATAACGCGGCCGCGCCCGGATGCCGATCGACGCGCACCTGCATTGCACGGGGCGCGAGCGCGCGGACGAGGTGCTTCGCGCCTTCGACGAAGCGAACGTCGACGTCGGGGTCCTCATCAACGGCGTGCCGCCCGACGACAGCCAGTTCCGCTTCCCCTGCCGTCGCTGCGCATGCTGATCGTCCCTTCGCACGGCGAAGGATGCCGCTCGCCATCAATGAAAGCGATGGCGGCGGGCCCGCCGCGGGCGCCGCCTTCCTCACCGGCGCCGCGAATGCGGCTCGCCGCTCGTACCGCCGAAGCGTCTCACGATCCATGACCGATACAATCGGGGGCGTGGAGCACGACCGCACACTCTCCCAGATCGCGCACGGCCTGACCTGGATCGGCGCGGCGTTTCTCGTTGCAAGCGGCGGCGTCATCGTGTGGGCGGTGTTTCGCACCGTCGGCGTGGACGACCTGCTGGTCGCGCTGACGGTTGCGGGGCTCGGCCTCGGATTGCCGGCGATCGTCGCGTTCGTCGTCGCGTGGATTCTCAACTCGCTCGGGCATGCCGATAGCGACATCGACGACGACGTGCCGGCGAGCGAGGCGACGCTGCCGCAGCGGCCGCTCACCAGCGTCGCGTGGGCGTACGCGGTCGCGGTGCTCGCCTGCATCGCGGCCTGGGGCCTGCGCATGCTGCTCGATCCGCTGCTCGGCCAGCAGATCACGTATGCGCCGCTGCTGCTCTCCGTAGCGTTCGCCGCGTGGTACGGCGGTCTCGGACCGTCGCTGCTGGCGACGCTGCTCGGTGCCGGGATCGCGTGGTACGCGTACATGAGCCCGAGCGATCGCTTCGGCTCGCTCGACATCGGCGATGCCGTGCAGCTCGGCCTCTACTGCGCCGCGGCGCTTTGCATCGGCGGCATCGCCTCGGCGTTGCGCGCGTCGCGCGAGCGCGCGCAGACGCTTGCGCGCGAGGTGATGTCGCGCGAGGCGGGACTCGAGCGGGCGCGCGTCGAGCTCGCCGCCGAGCGCGACCGCATGCAGATCACGCTGCAGTCGATCGGCGATGGCGTCATCGCGACCGACGCGCAGGGCAACGTGTCGTTCATCAACGATTGCGCGGCGCAGCTCACCGGATGGCCCGCCGCCGAGGCGGTCGGCAAGCCGCTCGCCAAGGTGTTCAGGACGCAGGACGAACATACGCGGCGCAGCGCGACGGTCGCGCTCGACGAAGGCCAGAAGGACGCGACGGCCGGCATGGTGCTCGTCGCGCGCGACGGAACCGAACGCGTCGTCGCATCGAAAGTGAGCGCGATCAGGGGACGCAGCGGCTCGCCCGGCGGCTTCGTCCTCGTCTTCCGCGACACGACGCAGGAGCGACGTGCGCGCGCCGCGCTCGAGGAAAGCGAGGCGCGCTTCCGCGTGATGGCCGACCAGACGCCCGTTCCGCTCTGGATGTCGGACGCCGATCGCCGCTACGTCTACGTGAACCGGGCGTGGCTCGCGTTCACCGGCCGCACGCTCGACGACGAACTGGGCGATGGCTGGACCGCGAGCATCCATCCGGAAGACTTCGCGACCCGGCAGTCCGCGTTCGCCGAAGCCTTCGATGCGCGCCGGTCGTTCACGCTCGAATACCGGCTGCGCCGTCACGACGGCGTCTATCGCTGGGTGCTCGATCACGGCGCAGCGCGCTTCGACGGCGACGGCACCTTCGCCGGTTACATCGGGGCGTGCCTCGACGTCACCGAACGCAAGGAAGCGGCATCGACGCGCGGCGTCTTCGAGCAGCGCAAGACCGCGTTCCTGTCGTCGCTCGCGCACGAACTGCGCAATCCGCTGGCGCCGATCAGGAGCTCGGTCGAGCTGCTGAAGCGAATGGGAACGGGCGCCGATCCGCGCGTTCCGCGCGCGCAGGAGATCATCGAGCGCAACTGCGCGCGCCTCGCGGGCATCGTCGACGATCTGCTCGACCTGTCGCGAATCGACAGCGGCAAGCTGCAGCTCGCGCACGACGCGGTCGACCTCGTCGTGGTCGTCGAGCGCGCGATCGCGCGGCACGCCGCGGCCATGCGCGATCACAACCAGCAGCTCGCGCTCGACCTGCCGGCCGGGCGCGTCGCCGTCGTCGGCGACGATGCGCGGATCGAGCAGATGTTCTCGATCCTGATCGGCAACGCGTCGAGCCACACGCCGCAGGACGGCAGGATCGGCGTCGCCGTGCGCACCGACGGCGAGCGTGTCGCCATTTCGGTCACCGATACCGGCGCGGGCATCGACGATGCGTTGCAACCGCACCTGTTCGACCTCTTCGACCGTGCGAGCGAAGGCTCGGCCGACGGCGCGCAGGGCCTCGGCACCGGCCTTGCGATCGTCGCCCGGCTCGCCCGGCTGCATGGCGGCTCCGTCGACGTGCAAAGCGAGGGCAGGGACAAGGGCAGCCGCTTCACGGTCTCGCTGCCCGCCGCCGCGGAGCCCGCGCCCGAACCGGCCGTGCAGGTTCCGTCGGGACGACGCGCCGTGCGCCTGCTCGTCGTCGACGACAACGTCGACGCGGCCGACGCCATCGCGACGCTCCTTTCGCTCAACGGCTATGAGGTCGGAACCGCCCACGATCCCGACGAGGCGATGGAGCGCGCCGCGGCGTTCGATCCGGACGTGATCCTTCTCGACATCGGACTGCCCGGCATGACCGGTTACGAGCTTGCGCGCAAGCTCCATGCGCACCGCGTCGCGCGGCGCGCGAAGCTGATCGCCATCACCGGGTATGGGCAGCCGGCCGACACGGAGCACGCGCGCGAGGCGGGCTTCGCCGGCTATCTCGTGAAGCCCGTCGACGTCGAGCAATTGCGCGCGCGCATCGACGCCATTCTCGGAGCTCGCGACGCGAGCGACTGATGCGAGAGCCGCCGTCGCGGATCGACCAGGCGCTCACGCTCGCGGTACTCGCGATCCTGATCGTCGGCATCTATCTGGTGCTGCGCCCGTTCCTGACGGCGCTCGTCTGGGCGGCGATTCTCTGCACGACGACGTGGCCGCTCTACGTGCGCCTGCACGAGCGCTTCGGCGGCCGCGACGCGCTGGCGGCGCTCGCGATGGTGCTCGTGCTCGCGTTACTGATGCTCGCGCCGTTCATCGTCGTCGGGGCGACGATCGCCGACAACGCCGAACGGATGGCCGCATGGGGCCGGCAGCTGCTTGCCGCGGGTCCTCCGCAGGCGCCGGCATGGGTGGCCGCCATTCCGCTGGTCGGCCGCGGCATCGCCGACTACTGGAACAGCATGGCGAGCGATACCGCGCAATTGCTTGGCTTCTTCTCGCAATACGTGGAGCCACTGCGCCGCTTCGCGGTGGCCTCGGGCGCGTCGGTGCTCGGCGCGGTCCTGCAACTCGCGCTGTCGATCTTCATCGCGTGGTTCATGTTTCGCGACGGCCACGCGATCGGCGAGCGGCTGCGCATCGCCGGAGAGCGCATCGCCGGCGAGCGCGGCACGCATCTCGCGACGGTCGCGACGGCGACGGTGCGCGGCGTCGTGCTCGGAATCCTGGGCACCGCGCTCGTCCAGGGTGTCGTGGCCGCGATCGGCTTCTGGATCGCCGGCATCCGCGCGGCGCCGCTTCTCGGCCTGCTGACGTTCGTGCTGTCGCCGCTGCCGATCGGGCCGCCGCTCGTGTGGGTGCCGGCCGGACTGTGGCTCATCAACGACGGCGACACGGGGTGGGGCCTCTTCGTGCTGCTGTGGGGCGTGCTCGTGGTGTCCACGATCGACAACGTCATCAAGCCGCTCATCATCAGCCGCGGCAGCGTGCTGCCGTTCATGCTGGTGCTGCTCGGCGTGCTCGGCGGTGCCGTCGCCTTCGGCTTCATCGGCGTGTTCCTCGGGCCCGTGCTGCTCGCGGTCGGCTACGCGCTTCTCGCGGAATGGGCGGCGCTTCGCAGCGGCATCGAGATCGCCGCGCCCCGGCATGCCCTTGAGCCGCCGCGTCGCGCGCGCCGCAAGCGCTCGAAGGATACGGTGTAGCGGGCTCGCGCTAGCGCGTCGCGGCCGGCGCGGCGAGGTCGCGCGTCAGGTCGGCGCGATACGGCGCGAGCGCCTGCACGATTTGTGCGAAGACCTTCGGCGTCGCGGCGATCACCTGGCCGCTGTGCAGGTAATCGCCTTCGCCGGAGAGGTCGCCGATCAGTCCGCCCGCCTCGAGCACGAGCACGCTGCCGGCCGCGACGTCCCACGCGTTGAGCCCGATCTCGAAGAAGCCGTCGTAGAAGCCGGCCGCGACGTACGCGAGGTCCAGCGCGGCCGCGCCGGGCCGGCGCAAGCCGGCGCTCTGCACCGTCATCGTCCTGAACATCTTGAGGTAAGTGTCGAGATAACGTCCGTCGCGAAACGGGAATCCGGTGCCGATCAGCGAGTCGCGAAGATGCGCGCGGCGCGAGACGCGGATGCGCCGGTCGTTCAGGAATGCGCCGCGGCCGCGCGTTGCCGTGAAGAGGTCGTTGCGCACCGGGTCGTAGATCACGCCCTGCGTGACGACGCCCTTGTGCGCGAGCGCGATCGACACGCAATACTGCGGAAAGCCGTGCAGGAAGTTCGTGGTGCCGTCGAGCGGGTCGATGATCCAGACGTACTCGGCGTCGCGGTTCAAGTCCCGAGCGGTGCCTTCCTCGGCGAACACGCCGTGATCCGGGTAGGCGGCGTGCAGCGTCTCGACGATCGCCGCCTCGGCGGCGCGATCGACCTCGCTCACGAAATCCTTCGGGCCTTTCGTCGAGACGGTGAGAAGGTCGAGGTCGCGGGCACCGCGCGTAATGATGTTGCCTGCGCGACGCGCGGCCTTGACGGCCGTGGTGAGCATCGGATGCATTCGTAGTATTTTACGAGAATCGTGCCGAACGTCTCTCTCGACCGGTTGCGCGTCGTGCTCGTGCGCACCAGCCTGCCGGCGAACATCGGTGCGGCCGCGCGCGCGATGCTGACGATGGGCCTGACGCGGCTCGTGCTCGTCGCGCCGAAAGCGTTCCCGCATGTCGACGCGACGGCGCTCGCCGCCGGCGCGGCGCCGCTGCTCGAGCAAGCGGGGGTCGTCGCGACGCTCGACGAGGCACTCGCCGGGACGTCGCTCGCGATCGGCTTCTCCGCCCGCCCTCGCAAGTTCGCCGGGCAGGTGCTCGGCGTGCGTGACGCGGCGGCGCGCGCGATCGCCGCGGCTCACGACCGCGACGCGGCGCTCGTTTTCGGCACCGAGATGTCGGGACTTTCGAACGACGAACTCGCGCGGTGCTCGACCGTCGCGACGATTGCGACGAACCCCGAGTATTCGTCGTTGAATCTCGCCGCGGCGGTGCAGGTGGCCGCGTGGGAGCTGCGAATGGCGGCGCAGGGAGGCGACGTCTGGCACGCGCGCCGTTTCGCTGCCGCGACACACGAAGACGTCGAGGCGCTGTACGCGCACGCGACGCGCACGCTCGCCGCTTTGCGCTTCTACGATCCGCGCCGTCCGCGGCGGCTGATGCCCCGGCTGCGCCGGTTGTTCGGCCGCACGATGCTCGAGCACGAGGAGGTGAACATCCTGCGCGGGATTCTCGCGCGGATCGACGAGGTGTGCGCGCGCGACACGAGGCCTCGATGCCGGTCGAGTCCGTAGCGACGGATTCGAGCAGCGTCGCCACGCCGGCGCCCGCGTCGCCCGCTTCGGCGCGCGACGGTCCGAGAGTGGCATGTTGCCGCAACTGCGGTGCCGACGCGCCGTGGAATTTTTGCCCGAACTGCGGGCAGGAGACGCAGGTCGCGCTGCCGTCGGCGTTCACGTTCCTGCGCGATGCGGCCGGGCGATACGTGCGATTCGACGGCCGCATGTGGCGAACGCTCTTCGCGCTCTTCTTCCGGCCGGGATTCCTGACGCGCGAATACCTGGCCGGCCGCCGGCGTCGCTACGTGCGTCCGGCGCGGCTCTTCGTCGTGCTGTCGATCCTCTTCTTCGCGGTGCTTCGCTTCTCGTCGCCGAATTTCATCGTCGTCCATCCCGACGGTGAAGTCGGCGGCAGTGCGGCGGCGAAGCCGTCCATCGCGGGATCGAGCCGTCTCGGCTTCGACGTCGATCCCGACCTCAACCTGACGATCGGCGCCGACGCCCCGCGCTGGCTCGCGCCACTTCGGGCACGCGTGGATGCCTTCAACCGGCTGCCGCGCGAGGCGAAGGCCGACCAGATCGTCGCCGGCATGTTCCGCTACGGTCCTTACGCCGCGATCGGCCTGCTGCCGCTATTCGCGCTTTTGCTCGGAGTCGTCTACGCAGGTCGGGCAAAGCGTTATCCGTCGCGGCCGCGCCGCTACGCGGCGCACCTGGTCTTCGCCGCGCACAACCATGCTTACGCTTTTGTCGCCGGCTCGCTGATCGTGCTCGTTGCGTTCGCGCCGTTGCGCTGGCTCGTCTTCGCATGGTCGCTGTGCTACGCGTTGCTGTCGCTGCACGCGGTGTACGGAGGCCGCTGGCTCGGCGTCGCGGTCCGCGCGACGCTCGTCACGCTCGTCTATGCGGTCTTCTTCTTCGTCGCCATCGCGGCGCTGATCGTCGCGGCCGTTGCGCTGCGTTGAATCACGGCCCGGTCGAGCGCGTGCAAGCAATAACCGACTAAAACGGTCGGAGATGGCATAATCGCCCGATGTTTTCCCGGCTTCGCGAAGACGTCCGCGTCGTGTTCGAGCGCGATCCCGCGGCCCGAACGACGTTCGAGGTGCTCACCTGTTACCCGGGGCTGCACGCGCTCGTCTGGCATCGCGCGGTCACGCACCGCGCCTGGCGGGCGGGACTGCGCTGGCTCGCGCGTTTTCTCGCGCACTGGGGCCGGTTCATGACCGGGATCGAGATCCACCCGGGCGCGCGGATCGGCCGCCGCGTCTTCATCGACCATGGGATGGGCGTGGTCATCGGGGAGACCGCCGAAATCGGGGACGACACGACGCTCTACCACGGCGTCACGCTGGGTGGCACGTCGTGGAACAAGGGCAAGCGCCACCCGACGCTCGGCCGCAACGTCGTCGTCGGCGCCGGCGCGAAAATCCTCGGGCCGATCCGCGTCGGGGACGGGGCGAAGGTGGGGTCCAACGCCGTCGTCGTTCGCGACGTGCCGGCGGACGCGACCGCCGTCGGCATACCGGCGCGGATCGTCACCGCCGCCGATCGCGACCGCCGTGAGGCGCAGGCGGCGAAGATCGGCTTCTCGGCGTACGCGATCTCGTCCGACATGGACGACCCGATCGTCCAGGCGATCCACAAGCTGCTCGATCACGCCGCAGCCACCGAGGAGCGCTTCAACCGGCTCGTCGCGCTTCTCCAGCACGAGGGCGTCGATTGCGCGGAGGCGAAGGCGGTTGCCGACGCATTCGATCCGAAGCAAATCAATCGGATGCTCGAATCGGGCGACTGACGGCCGCCGGGATTCGGCTGACCTTTAGTTGACTAAATTGTTCGGGTATTATAGGATCGCAGCTTCGAGACCGGGCAGCACCGGAGGCAGAACATGCGTCTGACAACGAAGGGCCGCTTCGCCGTGACCGCCATGATCGACGTCGCGCTGCACAGCGCGAAGGGGCCGGTCACGCTCGCCGGCATTTCGGAACGTCAGAAGATCTCGTTGTCGTACCTGGAGCAACTGTTCGGCAAGCTGCGCCGGCAGGGGCTCGTCGACAGCGTGCGCGGCCCCGGCGGCGGCTACAACCTGGCGCGAGCGCCGGAAACCGTCGCGGTGTCCGACATCATCGTCGCCGTCGACGAGCCGATCGACGCGACGCAGTGCGGAGGCCGCGAGAACTGCCTCGACGACCATCGTTGCATGACCCACGAGTTGTGGGCAGGCTTGAACGCCCACATCTTTTCTTACCTGCGGTCGGTGACGCTGGCCGACCTCGTGCGCCAGCAGCGCGCAAGGCCGGGCGATGTCGCCGTTCTGCACGATCAGCGGCACCTCGCCCCGACCGATTCGCCACCGCGAGCGACCGTTGCGCCGCAGGCCTCCTGAAATCCGTACCGGGAAATTCGATGCGATTGCCGATCTACCTCGATTACTCCGCGACGACGCCGGTCGATCCGCGCGTGGCCGCGAAGATGATTCCCTACCTCACCGAGCATTTCGGCAACCCGGCCTCGCGCTCGCACGCGTTCGGCTGGGAGACCGAAAAGGCGGTGGAGGACGCGCGCAAGGAGGTGGCGCTCCTCGCGCATTGCGATCCCAAGGACATCGTCTGGACGTCCGGGGCGACGGAGTCGATCAACCTGGCCGTCAAGGGCGCCGCGCACTTCTACCGCGAGAAGGGCCGGCATTTGGTCACGGTGAAGACCGAGCACAAGGCGACGCTCGACACGATGCGCGAGCTGGAGCGCGAAGGGTTCGAGGTGACGTATCTCGACGTCGCACCGGACGGCCTGCTCGATCTCGCGCGCTTCGAGTCGGCGCTGCGCCCCGATACGACGCTCGTCTCGGTGATGTACGTGAACAACGAGATCGGTGTCATCCAGGACATCGCGGCGATCGGGGAGATCTGCCGCAGGCGCGGCATCGTCTTCCACGTCGACGCCGCTCAGGCGAGCGGCAAGATCGCGATCGATCTCGCGGCGCTCAAGGTCGACCTGATGTCGTTTTCCGCGCACAAGACGTACGGACCGAAAGGCGTCGGCGCGCTGTTCGTGCGGCGCAAGCCGCGCGTGCGGCTGGAGGCGCAGATGCACGGCGGCGGCCATGAGCGGGGACTGCGCTCGGGAACGCTGCCGACGCACCAGATCGTCGGCATGGGTGAGGCGTTCCGCCTCGCGCGCCTCGAGATGGAGTGCGACAACGGCCGCATCCGTCGCTTGCGCGACAAGCTGTGGGACGGGCTTTCGCAGATCGAGGAGGTCTACGTCAACGGCGACATGGAGCGGCGCATCCCGCACAACCTGAACGTCAGCTTCAACTTCGTCGAGGGCGAGAGCCTGATCATGGCGATCAAGGACGTCGCCGTGTCGTCGGGGTCCGCGTGCACGTCGGCGTCGCTCGAGCCGTCGTACGTTCTGCGCGCGCTCGGGCGCAGCGACGAGCTCGCGCACAGCTCGATCCGCTTCACGGTCGGCCGCTTCACCACCGAAGAGGAGATCGACTACACGGTGTCGCTGGTTCAGCGGAAGATCGCGAAGCTGCGCGAGCTGTCGCCGCTGTGGGAAATGCATCAGGAAGGCATCGACATCAACACGATCGAGTGGGCCGCCCACTAGCACTAGGAGATTCCGAGGATGGCTTATAGCGACAAGGTTCTGGATCATTACGAAAACCCGCGCAACGTCGGCTCGTTCGCGAAAAACGAGGAAGGCGTCGGCACCGGCATGGTGGGCGCACCGGCGTGCGGCGACGTAATGAAGCTCTCGATCAAGGTCGGCGCGGACGGCGTGATCGAGGACGCGAAGTTCAAGACGTACGGGTGCGGCTCGGCGATCGCGTCGTCGTCGCTCGTCACCGAGTGGGTGAAGGGACGCACGCTCGACGAGGCGGTGGCGATCCGCAACACGCAGATCGCGGAGGAGCTCGCGCTGCCGCCCGTCAAGATCCACTGCTCGATCCTCGCCGAGGACGCGATCAAGGCGGCCGTCGCCGACTATCGCGCCAAGCATCCGCAGGCTGCGCACGAAACGGCGCCCGCCGCGGCCGACTGACATGGCGATCACGTTGACCGAGAACGCCGCGCGCCACGTGGCGGCGAACCTGCAGAAGCGGGGCAGGGGCATCGGACTTCGTCTCGGCGTACGCACGTCGGGATGCTCGGGGCTCGCCTACAAGCTCGAGTTCGCCGACGAGGTTCTGCCCGAGGACGCGCAGTTCGAAAGCCACGGCGTGCGCATCGTCGTCGATCCGAAAAGCCTCCCCTATCTCGAGGGAACCGAGCTCGACTTCGCGCGCGAGGGATTGAACGAAGGCTTCAAGTTCAACAACCCGAACGTGCGCGACGCCTGCGGCTGCGGCGAGTCGTTCAGCGTCTGAGCACCGACCGCTCTTGCGCACGCGGGGCCGCTCGTTAGGCTCTGACGGCGCGCGGCTCGTCGCGTCGCCATGATCGACCTTTCGCGCAATCACTTCGAGCTCTTGGGGCTTGGTCCTGCATTTCGCCTCGACGCCGACGCACTGGAGCGCGCGTATCGCGAGCTGCAGCGCGTCGTGCATCCCGATCGCTTTGCGAGCGCCGGCGATGCGCAGAAACGGCTCGCACTCCAGGCGTCCGCGCAAGCGAACGAGGCCTACCGCACGCTTCGCGATCCGGTCGCACGCGCCGAATACCTGCTGTCGCTGCGCGGGGTCGACACGAACGCGGAGGCCTCCACGCGGCTGCCGGTCGCGTTTTTGACGCGCCAGCTCGAGCGTCGCGAGGCGGCCGAGGAAGCGCAAGGCGCCGGCGACGACGCGGCCCTCGCCGCGCTCGTCGACGACGTTCGCCGCGAGGCCGCCGCCGTGGGCGCAGAAGTTGGTCGTCTTTTCGATGCCGGTGACCTGGCCGCAGCGGCGATGCGCGTTCGCGAATGGCGCTTTCTCGTGAAGCTCGGCGATGATGTCGACGCGCTGCGCGAAGAGCCTTGACACGCATGGCGCTCTTTGAGATCTCCGAGCCGAGCGCCTCTCCTGCGGCCCGTGCACTCCGCCGCGCGATCGGCATCGACCTCGGCACGACGAATTCGCTCGTCGCGACGGTACGCGGCGGCGGCGCGGTGGTGTTGCCGGACTCGGCCGGACGCGCGCTCGTGCCGTCCGTCGTCCGTTATGGCGAGCACGCGATCGAGGTCGGCGACGACGCGCTCTCGCATGCGGCGGACGATCCGCACGACACAATTGCATCGGTCAAGCGCCTGATGGGCCGCGGGCTCGGCGACGCGACCGCGTCGCAGCGTCGCGCGTATCGATTCGCCGACGGCGAGGGCACGGTTCGGATTGCGACGCGTGCCGGCCCGAAGACGCCGGTCGAGGTGTCGGCCGAGATCCTCAAGACGCTGCGTATCCGCGCCGAGACCTCGCTCGGCGGCGCGATCGATGGCGCGGTGGTCACGGTGCCGGCGTATTTCGACGACGGACAGCGCCAGGCGACCAAGGACGCGGCGGCGCTCGCGGGCTTGCCCGTGCTGCGCCTTCTGAACGAGCCGACCGCCGCGGCGATCGCCTACGGCCTCGACAACGCCGCCGAGGGCACGTACGCGGTGTTCGACCTGGGCGGTGGAACCTTCGACATCTCGATCCTCCGCCTCGCGCGCGGGGTGTTCGAGGTGCTCGCGACGAACGGCGATTCGGCGCTCGGCGGCGACGACTTCGACCAGGCGATCGTCGACTGGATCGTCGAATCTGCAAAGCTGCCGCCTCTGTCCGCAGCCGATGCGCGGCGCCTGCTGGCCAGGGCACGCCAGGCAAAAGAGCGGCTGACGCACGATGCGGCCGCACCGATCGTCGTGTCGTTCGGCGACGATGCCCGGATCGAGTCGACGCTGTCGGCGCAGACGTTCGACGCGATCACCCGCGGCCTCGTGGAGCGAACGCTTGCGCCGGTCAGGCGAGCGCTCCGCGATGCGAGGCTTGCGCCGTCCGCCATCGACGGCGTCGTTCTCGTCGGCGGCGCGACGCGGATGCGCCAGGTGCGCCGCGCCGTCGCCGATTTTTTCGGCAAGGCGCCGCTCACCGATCTCGACCCGGACCAGGTCGTCGCGCTCGGTGCGGCGATCCAGGCGAACAAGCTTGCCGGCAACCGCGAGAGCGGTGACTGGCTGCTGCTCGATGTGATCCCGCTGTCGCTGGGCCTCGAGACGATCGGGGGTCTCGTTGAGAAGATCGTGCCGCGCAATTCGACGATTCCGGTCGTCCGCGCGCAGGACTTCACGACGTTCAAGGATGGCCAGACCGCGATGGCGCTGCACGTGTTGCAGGGCGAGCGGGAGAAGGTGTCGGACTGCCGCTCGCTCGCGCGCTTCGAGCTGCGCGGCATTCCGCCGATGACGGCGGGCGCGGCGCGCATCCGCGTGTCGTTCGCGGTCGACGCCGATGGACTGCTGTCGGTTTCCGCGCGCGAGCAGACGACGGGCATCGAGGCGTCGATCGAGGTGAAGCCTTCGTACGGGCTCACCGATGCGGAGATTGCGCGGATGCTCGAGGATTCGCTCGCGCACGCGACGGACGATACGGCTGCGCGCGCGCTCGCGGAAACGCGCGTCGAGGCCGAGCGCATCGTCACGGCGACGCAAAGCGCGCTTGCGAGCGACGGCGCGTTGCTCGGTACGCGTGAGCGGGATGCGATCGAAGCGGCGCTCACCGACGTGCGAGCGCGAATCGACGGCGACGATTGCGCCGCCCTGGCGGCCGCCGTCGACGCGCTGAATGCCGCCACGGCCGGCTTCGCGGCGAAGCGGATGGATCGAAGCGTCGCGCGCGCGCTCGCGGGCAGGCGAGTCGACGCGCTGTAGAAGGACGGCGATGCCGGAGATCGTCGTCCTGCCGCACGTCGAGATCTGTCCGGAAGGCAAGACGTTCGAGGGCGCTCGCGGCGTGTCGCTGCTCGACAACCTGCTCGAGCAGGGCATCGACGTCGAGCACGCGTGCGAGAAGTCGTGCGCGTGCACGACGTGCCACCTGATCGTCCGCGAGGGCTTCGATTCGCTTTCCGAGGCGTCCGACGACGAGGAGGACCTGCTCGACCGCGCCTGGGGGCTCACGGCGCTGTCGCGCCTTTCCTGCCAGGCGATCGTCGACGACGTGAAGCTCGTGGTCGAGATCCCGCGCTACACGGTCAATTACGCGAAGGAGCGCGGATGAGGCAAGCTCGTCCTGCTCGCCCGACGCCATGAAATGGACCGACGTCTTCGCCATCGCGAGCGCCCTCGCCGAAGCGCATCCGGGCGTCGATCCCGCGAAGGTTCGCTTCACCGACCTGCACCACTGGGTGCGGGCGCTGCCCGGCTTCGACGACGATCCGAGGCGCGGCGGCGAGAAGATTCTCGAGGCGATCCAGCAGGCGTGGATCGAGGAGACGGAGTGACGGGCGGCGGTCAGCCGAAGAGGTTCAGCACCGCGTCAAGCCCGCAATGGTCGATCGCGTGCATCGCCCGCTCGCGCACGCGCGGCTTCGCACGATACGCGACGGAGACGTCGGCTGCGGCGAGCATCGGCAAATCGTTCGCGCCGTCGCCGATCGCGACGCTGATGCCGTCGCGCGCGTGCCGTTGCGCCAGTTCCCGAAAGCGCGCGGCCTTCGCGTCGGCGTCGACGATCTGGCCGCGCAGCCGTCCGGTAAGGCGGCCGTCGTCGACGTCCAGCACGTTCGACAGCGTGTAATCGATGCCGAGGCGCGCCGCCAGCCGATCCGTGAAGAACGTGAAGCCGCCCGACACGAGCAGGGTCTTTGCGCCGATCGACTGGAGCATCTCGAACAAGCGGGACGCTCCGGGCGACAGTCGCAACCGCTCGTCGTAAACGCGCGCAAGCACGTCGACCGGCAATCCTTGCAGCAACGCGACGCGGCGCGCGAGGCTTGCCCGAAAGTCGATCTCGCCGCGCATCGCTGCCGCGGTGATGGCCGCCACCTGTTCGCGAATTCCCTGGATGGCCGCGATCTCGTCGATGCATTCGATCGTGATCAGCGTCGAGTCCATGTCCATCGCGACGAGGCGCACGCGCTCGAGCGTCCGCTCGCGCGGGACGAACGCGAAGTCGTACCCGGCGGCCGCGCACGCTTCGGCGACGCCGGCGTTGTCGCGCGGCTCGTGCAATCGATACGCGTCGCAGGCGGCCCGCTCGATGGGCTCGACCCCCTGCGCGCCGGTCAGCAGCCGCAGGACCTCGAGGTCCTCGCGCAAGACGAGCGGCGCCTGGACCACCAGGTCGAATGCCGCAGTCAAGTCGAGCGTCGCCCCTTGCGCCCGCGCGGACGGTCGCTTCGCGCAAGCGCCTCGCGAACGGACGGACGCGGCGACGACGGTGGTGCCGCCTCGAGCGACAGCGACCGGGCGGGCCCGAGCGATGGCAGGTCGGCGGGTCGCGCGGTCTCGTCGAGCGTGAAGTCGATCTTCGCGCGCTCGAGGTCGACGCGCGCGACCTTGACCATCACGCGTCCCGCGAGCTGGTACGTGCGGCCGCTGCGCTCGCCGATCAGCGCGTGGCGCACCGCGTCGAAATGGAAATAGTCGCGCGGCAGTTCGGTCACGTGCACGAGCCCGTCGATGTCGAGGCCGTCGAGCGTGACGAAGATGCCGAAGCTCGCCACGCCGCTGATGGTCCCGGCGAACGTCTCGCCGACCTTCTCCTTCATGTAGTGGCACTTGAGCCACTGCAGCACGTCGCGTGACGCGTCGTCGGCGCGCCGCTCGGTCATCGAGCAATGGACGCCGAGCTCCGCCCATGTCGCGCCGCTCGGGCTGTAGCGCTTGCCGGCGAGCACCGCCTTGATCGCGCGGTGCACGAGCAGGTCCGGGTAGCGGCGGATAGGCGAGGTGAAGTGCGCGTACGCGTCGTAGGCAAGGCCGAAGTGGCCGACGTTGTCCGGGCTGTACTCGGCGCGCGAGAGCGAGCGCAGGAGCACCGTCTGCAGGAGCGCGAAATCGGGACGCTCGCGGATGCGGTCGATGAGCGCCGCATAGTCCATCGCCGACGGGCTGTCGCCGCCGGTGAGCGTCAGCGCCGAGCTCGCGAGGAACTCGCGCAGCGCCGCGAGCTTGTCGGGAGGCGGGCCTTCGTGGATCCGGTAGAGCGCGGGCTGCTCGTGCTCGGCCAGGAAATTCGCCGCGCAGACGTTCGCCGCGAGCATGCTTTCCTCGATCAGCCGGTGCGCGTCGTTGCGGGGCGCCGGCACGATCTGCTCGATCTTGCCGTACATGTCGAACTGCAGCGCGAGCTCGGCCGTGTCGAAGTCGATCGCACCGCGCCGCTCGCGCGCGCCGAGCAGCACTTTGAAGAGTGTGTGGAGCTGCGCAAGATGCGGAAGGAGTGCCTCGCCGGCCGTCCCGCGCGCCGCGATCGGATCGCGCAGCCACGTGTACACCTGCGTGTAGGTGAGCC
>DATIEN010000036.1:0-9287 GCA_035455705.1 Casimicrobiaceae bacterium
ATGTATTACGACGCCGACTACGTGCGCGCGCTCGAATACGGGCTGCCGCCGACGGCGGGCGAGGGCATCGGCATCGATCGGCTGGTCATGCTGCTGACCGACACCGCGTCGATCCGCGACGTCATTCTCTTCCCGCACATGCGGCCCGAAGCCTGAGACTTCGCCCCGGCGCGCCTGCGCGACGGCGGCCGCATTGACAATATACCCTGGTCGGGTATATGATGGCGGGCATGGACGCGCCCGCCCGCTCGCTTCCGGCATCGTCTCCGCGCGCTTCGGGCGAAGCGCATGTCGATCTGGCCCTCGAGGGGATGACGTGCGCCGCCTGCGCGGCGCGCATCCAGAAGGCGCTCGACCGAGTGCCCGGCGTCACGGCCGATGTGAACTTCGCGACCGAAACCGCACGCGTCGACTACGACCGCGCGCGCGCCGACGTCGACGCGCTGCTCGCGGCGGTCAGCCGTGCCGGTTACGCCGCCCACCCGCGCCGCGACGATGGCGCGGAGCGAGCGCTCGACTCCGAGCGGCGCGAGGCCGCGTGGCGCGGATTGCGCCGCGAGTTGGCGTTCGCGGTCGTCCTGACCGCGCCGTTTCTCGTGCAGATGGTGTGGATGTTCGTGGCCGGCGCCGCGCATGCCGAGCTGCTGCCGCGCTGGCTGCAGCTCGCGCTGGCGACGCCGGTGCAGCTCGTGATCGGCCGCCGCTTCTATGTCGGGGCGTGGCGCGCGCTTCGATCAGGCGGCGCCAACATGGACGTGCTGATCGCGCTGGGCACGACGATCGCGTGGCTCTGGAGCGCTGTCGTGACCGTCGCCGGCCTTGCCGAGCACGTCTACTTCGAGGCCTCCGCGGCGATCGTGACGCTCGTGCTGCTTGGCAAGGCGCTCGAGGCGCGCGCGCGCACCGGGACGTCGGCCGCGATCGAGCGCTTGCTTACGCTCACGCCGGCGGTCGCCCACGTCGAGCGCGACGGAAGGGAAATCGACGTGCCGCTCGCCGACGTCGTCGCCGGGGATCGCTTTCGCGTTCGTGCCGGAGAGGCGGTCCCCGTCGATGGAACGGTGATCGACGGGACGGGCGCCATCGACGAGAGCATGCTGACCGGCGAAAGCCGCACGGTCGCGAAGACGGCCGGCGATCGGGTATACGCTGGAACGCTCGACGTCGACGGCACGCTGCGCTGTGAGGCGAGCGCCGTCGGCAATGAAACGCTGCTGGCCGGCATCGTCCGGCTGGTGCGGGATGCACAGGGCTCGAAGGCTCCGGTGCAGCGGCTGGCGGATCGCGTCGCCGGCGTCTTCGTGCCGGTCGTCGCCGGGATCGCGGCGCTCACGTTCGTCGCCACGTGGTGGTTCGCGGGCGACCTCGCGCCGGCGATCGTTCGCGCCGTCGCCGTGCTCGTCATTGCGTGTCCGTGCGCGCTCGGCCTCGCGACACCGACGGCGATCATCGTCGGGATGGGACGCGCCGCGCAACTCGGCGTGCTGATCCGCAATGCGGTCGCGCTCGAGGACGCGGGACGCGTGACCACGCTCGTCGTGGACAAGACGGGAACGGTCACCGAAGGCAGGCCGCGCGTCACGGGCGTGCACGCGTTCGGCGTCGACGAGGATCGCGTGCTCGCGACGGCCGCCGCGCTCGAGCAGGGCACGCGGCATCCACTGGCGCAGGCGATCGTCGAGCATGCCGTCGCCCGCCGCGTGGTACCGCCGAACGCCGTCGAGCTGACGACGACGCCGGGCCAGGGCGCGGAGGGCGCGATCGGCGAAAAGCACGAGCGCGCGACCGTCGGATCGTTGTCGTTCCTCGCGTCGCGCGGCGTCGACGTCGATGCGCGGCGCATCGGGCAGTTGCCGGGACGCGCACAGACACGTGTCGGCGTCGCGCTCGATGGCCGTCTGCTCGGCGTCGTGACGCTCGCCGACGCGGTGCGCCCGACGTCCAGGGACGCGGTCGAGCGGCTTGCCCGCGCGGGCATCGAGGTCGTCATGCTCTCCGGCGACAACGAGGCGACCGTGGCGGCGGTCGCGCGCCAGGTCGGCATCGCGACGTTCGCTGCGGGGGTGACACCCTCGGGCAAGGCCGACGAAATCCGCCGGCTCAAAGCCCTGGGTGCTCGCGTCGGGATGGTCGGCGACGGCGTCAACGATGCGCCGGCGCTCGCCGCTGCGGACGTGAGCTTCGCGATCGGCGCCGGCTCGGCCGTCGCGATCGAGGCGGCCGACGTGACCGTGATGCGCAACGACCTCGAGGCGGTCGCCGACGCGATCATGCTGTCGCGCGCGACGCGTCGCAAGATCCGCCAGAACCTCTTCTTCGCATTCGCCTACAACACGCTCGGCATTCCGTTGGCGGCACTCGGCTGGCTGAACCCGGTGATCGCCGGCGCCGCGATGGCGATGAGCTCCGTGTCGGTCGTGGGCAACGCGCTTCTTTTGCGAAAGGCACGATGATGGAAACCGTAAGGCTTGGAATCGACGGCATGACCTGTGCAGGCTGTGTGGCGAGCGTCACGCGCGTGCTGAAGGCGCTGCCGGGCGTGCAGGACGTCGACGTCTCGCTGCCGGCGCGCAGCGCGAAGGTCAGCTACGACCCCGCGCGGACCGACGTGCCGGCGATGCGAACCGCGATCGAGGATGCCGGCTATGGCGTCGACGGTTAGGGCCAAGGCGGCCAGGTCGGCCGGTCGCGGCGGCGGCGCGCCGACTCCGCAGCATCCGGTCGTTCCGCGCGACGACGCGGAGACCGGCGCGCTCGGGAAGCGTTTGCACCGCATCGAAGGCCAGATCCGCGGCATCGCGCGGATGGTCGAGGAAGACCGCTATTGCGTGGACATCCTGACGCAGGTGGCCGCCGTGCAGTCGGCCCTCGACGCGCTGGCGCGAAAGCTCCTCGAGCACCATCTGCACGGCTGCGTTTCGGAGGCGATAGCGTCGGGCAACGGCAAGCGCGCGATCGACGAGGCGCTCGCGGTCATCAGCAAGTTCGGACGCTGAGGCCCTCGCGCTGCGCTTGCGCGCCGCCTTCGCGCCACGCGCAGACGCGTGAGGTCGTGCGGGCGCGCGACGTCGCGCGGCACGCGCAGGAGGACTCAGGCGACCTTTGCCGGGTGCTCCGTGGCGCGCACAGGTGCGTTGCGCTCGATCCACTGCGCGAACGCGGCGAGGAACTTCTGCAGGAATTCCTTCGTCGACGGTTTCGTGATGTCGCCCTGCGCGTCGAACAGGTCGCCGGCGCCGCCGACGTACGCTTCGGGTTGCTGGAGCGCGGGCATGTTGAGGAATACGAGCGACTGCCGCAGGTGCTGGTTCGCGCCGAAACCGCCGATCGCGCCGGGCGAAACCGACACGACCGCGGCCGGCTTGCCGTTCCAGGCGCTCTTGCCGTAGGGCCGCGACGCGATGTCGATCGCGTTCTTGAGCACACCCGGCACCGACCGGTTGTACTCCGGCGTCACGAACAGGGCCGCCTGCGCCTTCTCGATGCGTTCCTTGAAGGCCTTGGAGGCGGCCGGCGGATTCGCTTCCTCATCCTGGTTGAAAAGCGGCAGGTTGCCGATCTCGACGATTTGCATGTCGAGCGACGGCGGCGCCATCCGGATGAGTGCGTTCGCCATCTTGCGGTTCAACGATTCCTTGCGCAGGCTGCCGACCAGCACTGCGACGTTCCATCGATCGCTCGTCATTTCGCTCGTCCCGTCCGATGCGTGGGATAGGGTCGCTTCGCGCGGCCCGCCATCGAGCGTGAAAGGATCGCTGCGCCCGGCCGCTCGCTCTCGTACGAGATGCGCGCAGGGGAGGAAGTTCCAGCGAGGCGGGGCCCGGCGCACGCCCCGCGGGTGTCATAATCGCCGTGTCGGGGTGTAGCGCAGCCCGGTAGCGCGCTTGCTTTGGGAGCAAGATGTCGGAGGTTCGAATCCTCTCACCCCGACCCTTTCATCGGCGGCGCGATCCTTGCCGTCGACGCCGCGCCGGATCGGGGCCGGCGTTCCGAGCGCGCGTGCCGACCCTTCAGCGCACGTCGACTCCCGGCGATTGCGTATCGACGGCGACGCCCAGCCGGTACACCATCTTGCCGCCGAGCCACCCCGACACGAGCAGCAGCAGGATCGCGATGACCGAGAGCCAGACGGGATCGGAGCCCGATACGCGCAGCCAGGCGTCGATGACGAAGAGCACGACGACGGTCAGGTTGATGCCCATGTGAGCAAGTGCCGTGCGGCGGATGGCCGCGGGCAGCGACAGCAGGTCGACCAGCCCGAAAATCGCGGCGAGAAGGGCACCGATGATGCCGCCGACCATCGCGTACAGCGCGACGATTTTCCAGTTCGCGGGGTCGGCGGCGTACGCCGCAACGATGTCGCAGGCGAGCGACAGCACCCACATGCCGATCGGCAGCGGGACGAGCATCGGATGGATCGGATGGCCGGCGATACTGGCAGGCGTTCGCATCGTAACCTCCCATGGCGCACGGAATGTCCGTTGGATGCTTTCAGGCGGTCCTTCGTTTCCGAACGCTAGCCCGGATCGAGCGTGAAAAGCTCCTGGGGACGCGCCACACCCTTCATCGCGTACCGTCCGAGGCTCACCAGGCGCTCGCGTGCCCCGCCGGCGGCCTCGGCGAACGCCGCCGATACGATCACCGATTGATCGAGCGAGCTGCAGAGCGCCTCGATACGGGCCGCCTCGTTGACGGCCGGCCCGAGCACCGTGAAGTCGAGGCGCCGCGGGCTGCCGACGTTGCCGTACAGAAGCTCGCCGACGTGAAGCGCGAGATGAGTGCCCGTCACCGGCATCGACGCCGCGCTGCGCCGCTCGTTGACGTGCGCGATGCGCCGCATTTGATCGGCGGCCGCATCGAGCGCGAGTTGGCACGCGCGCGTCGTGTCCTCGTCGGGAAAGATCGCAAGGATCGCGTCGCCGATGAATTTCAGCACGTGGCCGCCGCGCGCCTCGATCGCCTCGACCTGCGCCTCGGCGTAGTCGTTCAGCATCGCGAGGAGGACCTCGGCATCGACCGAGTCCGCGATGCGCGTGAAGCCGACGAGGTCGCTGAACCAGACGACGGCGGTGATCGGCGTCGCGCGGCCGCGCACGATGTTGCCGGCGAGCACGCGCAGCGCGGCGTCGTTGCCGAGATACGTCGCGACGGCGGTGCGCGCGGAGCGATGCGTCGTCTGCAGCATGAATGCAAGCGCGAGCGTCGGCAGCAGATAGGCGATCGCGTCGATCTGCGTCTCGCTGAAGCCGCCCGGCGCGTCGGTAAGCCAGGACGAAACGATGCCCTGGCCGTCGCCAAAGAGCACGCTGTCGCCGACCGGCGTCGCGAACGCGACGTAGTCGGTCGCGCCCATGCGCTCGAAGTCGTCGAGCAGCGGGAATTCGCCGCGTCGATACGTCGCGTTCAACCGGCGTCGCAGCCGGGGACGTCCGCTCTCCGCGAGTGCGAAAAAGGGGCTGCGCGTCCATGATTCGTTGACGACGAATCCTTCGGTGCGCGGGAAGACTTCCTCGAGGCCGCCCTTGCCGCGATTCCAACGCACGCCGCGCGCGTCGTACGTGGGGTCGAGCAGGTCGTTCGCGACGGAGGCGCGCATGAGCCCGAAACCGGCAGCCTCGAGTCGCTCGCAGAGACCCGTCAGTATGTCCACCTCGGACGCGCCCGCAAGCGCTCGATCGACGATCCATTCGCAGGCTTCGATGCTGACGGGCGTCCGCAGCGGCGGGGCGAAATCGTCGGACATGGATGCAATCGTAGCAGCCCGATTGCCGACGCTTCCCCTCCCCGCGCGCGGCGCCTCCGCGGCAAGGCGCGACGCCGCGCCGCGCGGAAAGCGATGGCTGCGCCGGCGTCCCGGCACGCTCTATCCTACGTCTCGTGACCCCGGAACTTCACGCTCGCGGCGCCGTTTGCGATCTGCTCGAGCGGTTGGTGGCGATGGTCGTGGCGACCGGGCTCGCCGGCTGCGCGATCAATGCGCCGCCGGCAGCCGAAACACCGCGGCTCACCGCCGCGCAGGGACGGGCGTTCGTGAGCCGTCTCTTGCCCGCGACGCTATCCGATCGTAACGGCTGGGCCACGGACATTTTCGCCGCGATGGCGGCGCTCGACATTGCTGCGACCGCCGAGAACGCCTGCGCGGTCATCGCGATCGCCGAACAGGAGTCGGGCTTGCGCGTCGATCCGCCGGTGCCCGGCCTCCCGCGCATCGCGTGGAACGAGATCGAAGCGCGACGCGAGCGCGCGGGCGTGCCGAAGATCGTGCTCGATGCGGCGCTGGCGCTGCCGTCGTCGGACGGCAAGCGCTACAGCGAGCGCATCGACGCCGTGAAGAGCGAGGGCGACCTCTCCCGCATCTACGACGATTTCATCGGCCGCGTGCCGTTCGGACGCACGCTTTTCGCCGATCGCAATCCGGTGCGGACGGCGGGACCGATGCAGGTCGCCGTGGCTTTTGCCGAGGCGCAGGCGGAGGCGGCGCCCTATCCGTATCCGATGAACGGCAGCGTGCGCGACGAAGTGTTCTCGCGCCGGGGCGGCCTCTATTTCGGGATCGCGCACCTGCTCGACTATCGGGCCGCGTACGATCGCTACCTCTACCGCTTCGCCGACTACAATGCCGGACGTTACGCGAGCCGCAACGCGGCGTTCCAGCGCGCCGTCGCCGATGTTTCCGGAATCCCGCTCACGCTCGACGGCGACCTGTTGCGTTACGACGACGGCAAGCCTTCGCGGGAGGCGGGCGCAACCGAGTCCGCGTTGCACGTACTCGCGAAGCGCCTCGCCATGAGTCCTTCCGACATCCGGCGCGACCTGGAGCAGGGCAAGGGCGAAGGATTCGAGCGCACGGCGCTCTACGCGCGCGTGTTCGCGCTCGCCGATCAGACGACGCACGAGCGCGTGCCACGCGCGGTCGTGCCGCAGATCGTCCTGTCGGGGCCGAAGATCACACGGCGACTCACGACGGACTGGTTCGCCCACCGCGTCGACGAGCGCTTTCGCGCGTGCGTTCGGCGCAACGCGGCTTGACCGTTCGCGGCCGTGTCGAACGAGAAGGCTCTCGATCTCGACGCGTATCTGCGGCGCATCGGCTGGACCGGAAGCCGGGCTCCAACGTACGCAACGCTCGCCGGCATGTTGCACGCACACGTGCGCCGCATCCCGTTCGAGAACCTAGACGTGCTGCTCGGCCGCGGCATCGCCCTCGATCTGCGCGCGCTGCAGTCGAAGCTCGTCGCCGATCGGCGTGGTGGCTACTGTTTCGAGCACGCGACGCTCTTCGCCGCCGTGCTCGAAGCGCTCGGCTACGCGCCGGTCCGCCATTCCGCGCGCGTGGTCCTGGTTTCGCCACGCACCGACGTGCCGCGCACCCACATGTTTCTGACGATCGCGTTGCCGGAAGGGACCTTCGTGCTCGATCCCGGCTTCGGCGGCCTCGCGCCCGACGCGCCGGTCCCGCTCGTCGACACCGACCCGCCGGAGGATGCGTCGCACTGGATGGCGCGCGACGGAGATTGGTGGGTGCTTCGTGCACGCACCGCCGGCAAGGTCGTCGATTGCTGGGCGACGACGCTCGAAGTCGACAACGCGATCGATTTCGTCGTCGCGAATCACTACACCGCGACGCATCCCGCATCGGCGTTTCGCAATCGCCTTCTGCTTCGCGCCTTCGCCGGCGACGCGCGCGTCAGCGTGATGAACCGCAGCGTCACGATCGCCGATGCCGCGACCTCGAGCACGCGCGAGCTCGCGGACCGCCGCGAGCTGCGGATGCTTCTCGTCCGCCACTTCGGCTTCGATCTGCCCGAAGTGGAATCGCTTCGCGTGCCATCGATCGAGGCGTGGCAATGACGGTCGATGTCGATCTCTACCGGCAGCCGAAAATCGATTGCCATTGCCACGTCATCGACCCCGTGCGTTTCCCGTACGGCGACGACACCTTCTACCGGCCGGGTGGCCAGGAGACCGGGACCGCGGGTCAGCTCGCCCAGATGCACGATGCGTACGGCATCGTGCACGGGCTGATCGTCGGTCCGAACTCCGGCTACGAGAACGACAACCGATGCCTGCTCGACGCGGTCGCACGTGGGCAAGGCCGCTACAAGGGGATCGCCGTCGTCGCGAACGACGTCGCGCGCGATGCGCTCGTCGAGCTTCGTGCGCAGGGCATCGTGGGGGTCGCGTTCAATGCGACGCATCACGGCGTCGAGCGCTATCTGGCGGCCGAGGGCCTTCTTCGGCATTTGTGCGCGCTCGACATGTGCGTGTCGCTGCAGGTGTGGCGCGATCAGCTCGTCGCGCTCGCGCCGATGTTCGACCGCACCGGTGTGCGCCTGCTGATCGACCATTGCGGGCGACCGTCGCCGGACGTGGGCCTCGCGCAGCCGGGATTTCGCGAACTGCTGCGGCTCGGTCGCACCCGGCGCGCCTACGTCAAGCTGTCCGGCTACACGAAGTTCTCGTGCGAGGCGCATCCGTACGACGACCTCGTCCGCTACGTCGCCGCGCTGCTCGACGTGTTCACGCCCGACGCTTGCCTCTGGGCGTCGGACTGGCCTTTCCTGCGCGCGCCGTCGCGCATCGACGTCGGTCCGCTGCTGTCGCTCTTCGGGCGCTTCGTTCCCGACGCGGCCGATCGTCGCAAGGTGTTGTGGGAGACGCCCCGCCGGGCATTGGGCTTCGGGTAGAGTGGTCGTTTCCACGATCGCATCGCGACGATGAAGAGCTATTCCTGCGCGGACATTCTGGGCGGCCGTGCGCCGCAGGACTCGCCCGTCACGCTGCGCGGCTGGGTCCGCACGCGGCGCGATTCGAAGGCCGGGATTTCCTTCCTGCACGTCTCCGACGGCTCGTGCTTCCACCCGGTGCAGGCCGTCGTACCGAACACGCTGCCGAACTACGCCGACGAGGTCGTGCACCTGACGGCGGGATGCGCCGTCGAAGTGACGGGCAGCGTCGTCCCGTCACCGGCGAAGGGACAGGCTTTCGAATTGCAGGCGTCGAGCGTGAACGTGATCGGCTGGGTCGAGGATCCCGACTCCTACCCGATCCAGCCGAAGCCGCACACGCTCGAGTTCCTGCGCGAGGTCGCGCATCTGCGGCCGCGCACGAACGTGATCGGCGCGGTGAGCCGGGTGCGCGATGCGATTGCGCACGCGATCCACCGCTTCTTCCACGACAACGGCTTCCTCTGGATCAACACGCCGATCATCACCGCGTCCGATGCGGAAGGCGCCGGCGAGCTTTTCCGCGTCTCGACGCTCGACCTCGCGAACCTGCCGCGCAAT
>DATIEN010000037.1:0-15863 GCA_035455705.1 Casimicrobiaceae bacterium
CGACGCCGAGGAGACGGCCAAGCTCCAGGCCAAGATGGAGAAAGGGACGTTCACGCTCGAAGACTTCATGAGCCAGATGTCCCAGGTGAAGAAGCTTGGGCCCATGAACAAGGTCATGGGGATGATCCCGGGCATGAGCGAGCTCTCCAAGCAGATGAACATGGGAGACGGCGACGTCGAGAAGCAGATGGGCCGGATGCGCGCGATTTACGACTCGATGAACAAAAAGGAGCGCAAGAATCCGGATCTGCTGGACGGGCCGCGCCGGCGACGCATCGCCGCCGGCGCCGAAGCGCAGGTAGTGCTTGCAGCCCGGGCAGACGACCGCGCTTTCGAGGATCGTCTCCCGGCAGTGCGGGCAGGCGCGCGTCGCGCCGGGGGTGCCGGGGCGTGCGCTGGTCATCGGCTACGCGAGGCGGCGAATCGCGCCCCCGCGCGATCAGCCATGCTTGACGACCTTGCCGCCCTTGCCGTCGTCCCAGCCGAACTCGGCTTGCCCGCGCAGCCGTGCTCCGGCGGCCACGGTGAGCGAGCCCGCCTTCACGTCGCCGACGACGACGCCGCTGCGCTGAAGATCGACGAGCGATGCCTGCTCGACGTTGCCTTCGAGCTCGCCGGCGATCGTCACGCGGTCGGCGCGCACGCTGCCGGTGAGCTTGGCGCCGGCGTCGATCGTGAGGTCGCCCTGCACGTTGACGTCGCCCTTGAACTTGCCGGCGATGCGGACGCTGCCGCCGCCTTCGATCTTGCCTTCGATCGTGATGTCCGACGCGATCACCGATTCCTTGCGCTGCGCGGCAGTCTCCGCGCGACCCACCGGGACGGACGACGCAGGCGCGGGGTTCGCGGCGGGCTCCGGCCGCGCCGGCGGCTCGTAGCGCGTCGGCTCCTCGGGCACCGGGGTCGGGTTGAGGCGGGTGGCGGTGTTGTCTTTCCAGATCGGCATCGTGGGCGCCTGTCGAGGTTAAGTAGGGTGTTGCAGGCTAGCGCTAAACGGCGGCGCAAGCAACCGATTTTTGACGTTTTGATGCTGGCGTCATGACCGGTGTCGCGTCGTTTCCTCGCCGTCCGCGGCATTTCGTCGCGACGCTCCTTCCGCACGGCCCCGCGGGCGTAACGATCGTCGCCCTCGGAAATGCCTTTCGGAGGCACCCACGAGCCATCGTCCTCGTGGCCTTGGCCAGGCAATTGCGGTGCTACTCCACCGCGTGCACGCGAACCGGATGCCCGAAGCCCTTCAGCGACACTTCTCCCAGGTCGCGAAACGCGAGGCCCTTGCCGAGGCATAGCTCGGCGACCGCGTTCGTCACGAGGCTTTGCTCGGGCTGCGCGTGCGTGCAAAGGCGCGCGGCGAGTTGCACGGTCGCGCCGAAGAGGTCGTCGTGATTCTCGACCGGCTCGCCTGCAGCCGCGCCGATGCGCACCCTGACGACGACGTCGGTCTCGACCGGGGCGCGACCCGCGAGCGCCTGCTGGATGCGCGCCGCGCAGCGCACCGCGCCGGCGCTCGACAGGAAGCAGGCCATGATGCCGTCGCCGGTGTGCTTCACTTCGCGCCCGCCGTGCGCACGCAGCGCATCGCGAACGATCGAATCGTGCACGTCGAGCAGCGACATCGCGGCTTCGTCGCCGAGGCGCTGCGTGAGTGCCGTCGAGTCGACGATGTCGGTGAAGAGAATGGTTCGGATCCCGGGGTCGCGGTCGTTGACGGCGCCACCGGGAACGATGGCGGCGCCGGCGGGGTTGACGGGCGTTCCACCGAGAAATCCTTCCGCGACGTCGGGCTCTACCTCGATGATCTTCGCGGCCGGAAGGCCGTGCGCCTCGCGATGCACCCTGTCCGCCGCTTCCGCGTTCGGCGCCGAGCACAGGCAGAAGATCTTGCCGCGAGATTCGTTGAGCCAGTACTTGTGGTACTCGACGCCGTACTTGTCCTGCACCTTCATGTCGGCAAGATGAGCCTTCGCGACATCCTCCGCCGTGACCCCCTGGATCTCGTGGATGTCCATGTACATCGGCATGTCGACCTCCGCTGGTTGGCGCTTTGCGCTTTCTTGCTATGGCGACGAAGCGGCGCGCGCGTTCGTGCACGACACGGCGAGCTCGGGCGCTTGTCGCAGCGTCTGGTAGACGACGCAATAGCGCTCGGTGAGCCGCATGAGAGTCGCGAGTTGCTCTTGGCCGGCGTCCGCCTCGAGGTCGAACTGGAGCCGGATTCTCGCAAAGCCGACCGGCGCGTCCTTCGCGACGCCCAGCGTTCCGCGAAAGTCGAGGTCGCCTTCCGCACGGACGATTCCGCTGCGGATCTCGACGCCGATCGCGGTCGCGACGGCGTTGCACGTGACACCTGCGCACGCGACGAGCGCCTCGAGCAGCATGTCGCCCGAGCAGGCGGCGAGTCCGTTGCCGCCGGTCGCCGGGTGCAGCCCCGCGGTCGCCAACCGCTTGCCGGTGTCGACCTTGCAGGTGATGCCTTCGCCGAGCCGGCCTTCCGCGCGCAATGTGACGAGCGCCGCCGTCGGCGCCGTCCGGTAGTGCTCCTTCAGCGGCGCTTGCAGTGCCTGCAGTTCGTCGCGGTCCATGGGCCAGGGCGGGTGCGCCCGCCGTTCGCGAAAAGTTAGTCGGCGCCAACACTACCGCAGGGTACTGCCGTGCGCAAATTGGCCCGACGTGCAACCGCCGCCCGGTCGCACGCGAGGCGCGGCTGGATACGCGCCGCACGCGCTACGAGAGTGGCCAGACTCGTGCCGTCACAGGCGCCCGGCATCGCGCGTTCGTCGCTCGACGCTGTGGAGGCTCGCGCAACGCGGGCCCGTTGGTCTTACGCCGCGCGCCTTTCCGCGTCGTTAGCCGGGGACGCATTCGAGCGCTGCAGCGGAAGGCGGATCGTGAAGCGGGTCCCGCGGCCAACCTCGCTTTCGACGTCGAGGCGTCCCCCGTGCTTGCGCACGATCGAGTGCGAGACCGAGAGGCCGAGGCCGGTGCCCTGGCCCACGGGCTTCGTCGTGAAGAACGGATCGAAGATGCGGTTGAGGTTGCCGGGCGCAATGCCGCAACCGGTATCCGCAACCGCGATCCACGCCTCGTCGCCATCCACGCCGGTCGAGATCGTGATCGTCCCGGCGTCCTCGATGGCCTGGCCGGCGTTGACGAGCAGGTTCAGGAATACCTGGTTGAGACGCGAGGGCACGCACTCGATCTCCGGCAGCGCGCCGTAATCGCGCACGATGTTGGCCTTGTACTTGAGCTCGTTGCGCACGATGTTGAGCGTGCGATCGAGCGCGTCGTGTATGTCGATCGCCTGGCGGACTTCCTCGGCGCCGCCGCGCGAGAAGTCGCGCAGGTCCTGGACGATGCGCTTGACCCGGAGCAGTCCCTCGCGCGATTCGGTGACGAGGTCCGCCGTATCCCGACGAAGGAACGCCACGTCGATCTCGGCGCGCAGCTTTCGCGCGGCGCCGAGCGCGGCGATCTGCGGCGCAGCGAGCGCGCCGTCCGCCTCGACATAAGCGTCCAGCAGTTCGAATAGCTTCGTCAGGTAGGCCTCGAGCGAGCCCAGGTTCGAGAGCGCGAACGCGAGCGGATTGTTGATCTCGTGCGCGACCCCCGCCGCCATCTGGCCGATCGATGCGAGCTTCTCGGACTGGATCACCTGGTTCTGCGCGTCCTCGAGCATGCCGTTGATCCGCTGCATCGTGGCGTTCAACGTCTGCAATTCGAGGATGCGGTTGTCGCGCTCGACGTGCATCCGGTGGTTCGCCATCACGAGGGCGAGCAGGCTCGTGACCGCCTGTCCCTGCTCGAGATCCTCGCGCGTGTAGCGCGGGCTCGTCTCGGCCCGATTGACCGCGACGGCCCCGATCGTGCGGCCCGCCACCTGCAGCGGCCAGCACATCGCGGAATGCGTCGAGCGATCACGTTCGGCCGGGCCGCCGCGCAGCGGCAAGCCGGTCTCGGCCGCGTCGCCGTTGACGAGGACCGGGTGCCCCGTCTCGACGACGTGACCGAACACCCCGGTGCCGCGCGCCAATGGCTTGCCGACCAGGCCGGGCGGCAGATCCGTTCCGGCGGCGAGCTCGAGCTGGTCGATGGTTCCGTCGACGATCAGTGCGATGGAGCCGCTTTCGGCGTCGAAGCCGCGCACGATGTGCTCCAGGATCTCCTGGCTCACCTGCTGCGGGTGCGCGCCGTTGGCGGCTTTCTGGCCGAGCTCGTAAAGCGCCCGGATCCAGTCGAGATCGGCGATGCGCCCACGATTGGCGGAGGGCGCCCTCACGGTTGCCTCGGCCTTTCGCGATGTTTCGGGCACGCGCTTCATTCCTCGAGCAACACGCCGCCGTCGTCGCTCCAGCGCACCTGGGTGATGCCGGGTGACTCGCGCTCGAGCCGCTCGAGCTCGAGCTTCTGGCGCAGGATCACGTCGCGCTGCGCGCGGACCTCGTCCGCGAGTTCGCGGTTCTCGATCAGCAGCCGTCGATGCGCGAGCACCTCGATGACCGTCGCCTTGAGGTCGGGGTCGGACCAGGGCTTGCTCACGAAGCGAAAGATGCCTGCGTGATTGACGGCACGCACGATGCCGTCGATGTCCGAGCACGCGCTCATGATGATGCGGGCGGAATCGGGATGGCGCTGCCTGACCTGCGCGAGGAATGCCGCGCCGTCCATTTCCGGCATTCGGTAATCGGAGATGACGATGTCGACCTCGTGCGCATCGAGATGAGCGAGCGCCTCGCTTGCCGACGTGAACGTGACGATCGACGGATTCGGGATCGCCGGCAGTACGGCCGCATTCAGGCATAGCCGACGCATCGCCGATAACACGTTCGGCTCGTCGTCGACGATCAGCAGGGAAGACATCAACACTCCTCGGGCGCACCATGCGACGAGGGGGCAATGCAAGCGGTATGCCACGCATCTGCGGCCGATCTCGAAGCCGTCCACTACAGGTTCAACGCCACGAAGCGTGTACGTCGTTCCAGGAAGGCTGCGGCCGGCGTGACTGCTGCTGCCCGAGGGTGCTCGTGCATGAGCCTCGGCGATTCCTCGATCGGACCGTTGGCCGCGACGGCGCGGGCGAGCATGCCGCCGGAAGAAATCATCATCGCGGTTCCGCGGAGCCGAAGAACGCGGCGGTATCCGGGTGCGTAATGTCGGCGGATTCCTACGTTCTTCGCCGGATCGCGCCGATACCGCGACGGTGGACCGTCCGATTTACGGCCCACGCGGCGATCGTTCAAATGGCGAGGTCGCCGCGACGCTCACCACCGGCGTCGCCCGATTCCGATCATGCGATCGCCACCGCTTCTCGTCCTCGCGCTCGTTTCCGCCGCGGTCTGTTCCGCGTGGGCGCCAGCACCGGCGCATGCGTCGCCCGTCAAGCAAACGGTTTGCACGATCACCGTCAATTCGCAGAACGAGAAGCAGGCGTTCGAGCGGTATCTGCCGAAGGATCGCTTCGAGTTCGTCGAGCTCGTCGAGCGCGGCCGGCCCGACTGGCTCGAGTCGGCGCGGCGCAAGAAGATTCGCTGTGACTTCCTCGTGATATCGGGTCATTACGACGGTGGCGACTATGCCGGAGGCAACGAGTTCTTCTCCGAGCACGTCGAGTCGCGCGAGTATCTGCCCGTCGACGAGATGGAACGCGTCGCCTGCAGCGAGCCGGACGACGGTCTGTTCGCCCATCTCAAGGCCGTCTACCTTTTCGGCTGCAACACGCTGAATCCGGTCGCGCTCCGCAGTGCGCCCGACGAGATCGCCCGCACGCTCCTGCAATCAGGGCACTCGCCGAGCGAGGCTGCGCGCATTGCACGCGGGATGAGCGCGCGCTTCGCCGACAGCAGCCGCGACCGCATGCGTCATGTCTTTCGCAACGTGCCGGCGATCTTCGGCTTCTCGTCCGTCGCGCCGCTCGGGCCGGTTGCCGCGACCTACCTCGACCGCTACTTCCAATCGGGCGGGGCGCGCGAACTCGCGGCGGGCAAGCCCAGCGCCAAGCTGCTCGCGTACTTCCCCGGGAAATCGTTGACCTTCACCCGCGGCTCGATCGACTCCGATCCCGACGCGGGTTTTCGCCGCGATGTCTGCCAGTTTCTGGACGATCGGGTGTCGCCAGCCGCTCGCGCAGAATTCGTCCACGCGCTGCTTCGCCGCGACATGGCCGAGGTGCGCCTTTTCCTGGATCGGCTCGAGCGATACGCCGCAGCCGTCAGCCAGCGCCGCGACGACTCGCCCGAACTTGCGAACGAGCTCGCATCGATCGCCGGCGACCGAGCGGCACGCGATCGCTACATCGCCTTCATGCGGGCAACCGACGATTCGTCGCTTCAGGTGCGAATGATCGACCTCGCGCAGAACCTCGGCTGGCTGTCGACCGACGAGCGACTCGCGGAGCTTCGCCGGGTGGTCGCCGGCCGCTATGCCCGCCCGGTGCTTACGGCCGCCGATGTCGACTTCGTCTGCAGGCTGAATGCATCGCACGCGCTCGACGCAGCGATCGAGGCGCTGAACGCCGCGGGCGATGCCGGCCACGCCGCCATCCGCGCGTGCCTGGGCGACACACGCGAACGGGTCGGGCTGCTCGCCGCGCTGACGAGTCCCGGCGAAGCCGACGTGCAGATCGCGCAGGTGTACCTGCAGTACCAGCCGATCGCGAACGTGCAGGAGCTGCGCGAGGTCGCGAGCGGCATCGGCCGGATGAGCGATTCGAGCGCGCAGGTCCGCGCGCTCGATGCGCTCGCGGACTACCACGTTGCCGATCGGGAGGCGCTCGAGGAGCTCGCGCACCTGTTTCCCGTCGCGCCGACGATCGACGTGCAGCGCGCGATCGCGGGCGTGCTGATCCGCGCCGACCACGCGTCGATGGATGCGATAGAGCTCGTGCGCACGCTGCGCGAGCACCGGTTCAAGTCGCGCGATGGCCGCGACCTGATCGACGTGCTGATCGACCGGCTCGACTCGGCAGCCTGATCCCCTCTCGCCGGCGGTTTCGATGGGCGGCCCTTTCGCCGCCCGTGGGCGCGTGCAATACTTCGCCGCTTCGCACGCCCGCCCGCAAGCCCGATGCCGTTTCCCCGCCGGTTGCTCCTCGCGGCCGCTCTTGCCGCGACCCTCATTGCGCATGATGCGCTGGCCGAGCGGAAGACCGTATGCACGATCACGGTCAATTCTGCCGACGAGAAGGACACGTTCCGCCGCTATCTGCCGTCCGACCAGTACGACTTCGTCGAATTGGTCGAGCGCGGCCGGCCCGACTGGCTCGCGTCGGCGTGCCGCGCCGGCGTGCGCTGCGACGTGCTGCTGATCTCCGGCCATTTCGACGGCGGCGACGAGTTCTACTCGGACCGTGTGGACGCCCGCGAGTCGCTGCCGGTCGACGAGCTTACCCGCGCGTCGTGCAGCGACTCGTGCCCGGCGCTCTTCTCGCAGTTGAAGGAGGTCTACCTGTTCGGCTGCAACACGCTCAACGCCGACAAGCTCACGACGGCGTCGGCGGAAGTGACGCGCGCGCTGCTGCGTTCCGGTCATTCGGCGGCCGACGCCGAGCGCGTCGCCGCGCTCCTCGACGCGCAGCACGCCGACAGCAACCGCGACAAGATGCGGCTGATCTTCAGGAACGTGCCGGTGATCTACGGGTTCTCGTCGAAGGCGCCGCTCGGTGCAAAGGCCGGGCCGATGCTCGACCGCTATTTGCGCAACGAAGGGACCGCCTCGGTCGGCAGCGGGCGTGCGGACGAAAAGCTGCTGCAGCTCTTCGCGCCGAGCTCGATGACGGTCGCAAGTGGTGCGACCGATGCTGATCCGAAGGCGGGCTACGGGCGCGACATGTGCCGCTTCGTCGACGACCGGCTGGAGGCGACGCAGCGGGCGCAATTCGTCCACGCTCTTCTCGGCCGCGAGATGGCGGAAGTGCGGGCGTACCTCGAACCGCTCGAGAAATACCAAACCTCGCTCACCGACGGAGAACGGCAAACGCCGGCCGTCGCGCATGTGCTCCAGGCGATCGCCGCCGACGCCGCGGCCAAGGCGCGCTGGCTCGCGTTTGCGCGCGACGCCGATGAGCCGCACGTGCGCGCGCGGATGATCGCGCTTGCGGCGCGATTCGGCTGGCTGTCGGGCGAGGAGCGGAACGCGGAGCTCGTCGGCCTGCTGCGCGACATGTACGGACGCGCCGCGGTAAGCACCGCAGACGTCGCGCTTGCGTGCGCGCTGACGCGCGAGCCGGCATTGGATCCGGCGCTTCGCGAATTCCGGCGCGCGGCCACCGGTGCATCCGACGCGGGTCATGCGGCGCTCCTCGCATGCGCAGGAAGTTCGAGCGCGCGCGCGACGGTCGTCGACGCGCTCACGAGCGGGCGCGCGGGCGACGTCGAGCTCGCGCAGGTCTACCTGAAGGAGCGGCCGATCACCGACAACCTGGAGCTTCGCGACGTGGCGTTGCGAATTGCCCGGATGGGTGACGCCGACGCGCAGGTTCGCGCGCTCGACACGCTCGCGCTGCACCGCGTCTCCGATCCGCAGAGCCTCGAGCTCCTGACCCACCTTTTCCCGGTCGCGAGGACGGTGAGCGTGCAGCGCGCGATCGCCGGGGTCCTGATCCGGTCGGATTACGAATCGATCGCCAGGCCGGACGTCGTCCGGTCGCTGATGGAAAAGCGGCTCAAGTCGCCGGACGGCAAGGACCTGATCGACGTGCTGATTCACCGGATGCAGGCGTCGCTCGCGCGCGCGGCGTGACACGTCGGCCGCCGCCTCGCATCCTGCACCCGATACACCAAGGAGGATTCCCGATGAAGGTTTATTACCATCCCGCGTCGACGACGAGCCGGCCGATCATGCTTTTCGCCGCGGAGAGCGGCACGGACGTCGACTTCGAGATCGTCGACATTCTGGGCGGCCAGCAGTACAAGGACGAGTTCCTGGCGGTCAATCCGAGCCACATGGTCCCCGTGCTCGAGGACGGCGACTTCCGCCTCACCGAGAGCTCGGCGATCCTCAAGTACCTCGCCGATACGGTCGATTCGCCGGCTTATCCGAAGGCGCTTCGCGCGAGGGCCCGCGTCAACGAGCGGATGGACTGGGTGAACACGCAGATGAGCCGCGAGTTCGTCTACGGCTTCGTCTATCCGCAGATTTTCTCCTTTTTCAAGCGCGAAGACCCGGGGGTCCAGGCGGCGACGCTCGCGTGGCATCGGCAGCGCGCGTGCGGCTGGATGCAGGTTCTCGATCGCTCGGTGCTCGGCGCCCATCGCTATCTCTGCGGCGACGCGATGACGATCGCCGATTACTTCGCGGCGCCGTTCATCGCGCTCGGCGACGTGATCCGCTGCGATTTCAACGGGTATCCCAATGTGAAGCGCTGGCTTTCGACGATGAAGGCGCTTCCGAGCTGGCGCAGGGTGAACGAGGCCATCGACGGCTACGCGGCGTCGCTCAAGGACGCCGCGTTCGAGACGATCTAGGCGAACGGGCGATGCTCGCGGCGCCCGTTCTGTCGGATCGCGACGTTCTCGATGCGCTCGACATCGTCCGTCGTGCGGTCGAGGCGAAGGGAAGGACGGCGGCAATCGCGATCGCCGACGCGCACGGCGAGCTCCTCGCGTTCGTGCGCTGCGATGGAGCGCTGATCGCGTCGGGGCCGCTTGCCATCAACAAGGCGTTCACCGCGGCACGCCTCAACCGGCCGACGCGCGTGCTTGGCGAGGCGCTGCGTGCGAAGGGCGCCGACGTCGCCTTCTATGGCGATCCGCGCTACGTCGGTTTCGGCGGCGGACTGCCGGTGCGCTTCGATGGCGTCGTGGCAGGCGCCGTCGCCGTGAGCGGTCTGTCCGACGACGAGGACGAGGCGCTGGCCGCGCTCGGCGTCGCGCACCTCGAGGGCCGCGGGCCGGGGCCGATCAGCGCGTGAGGTTTCGTGCCGGAAGGCGTCGTCAGAACGTCGCCTCGATCGCCCGGATCAACTCCGGCGTGATCTCGGGCATCACGCCGTACCACGCGTCGAATGCCGGCCGTGCCTGGTTGAGCAGCATGCCGAGGCCGTTGACCGTCCTGTTGCCGCGCGCGCGGGCGGCGGCCAGCAGAGGCGTCTCGCGCGGCACGTAGATCACGTCCGCCACGCTCGCCTCACGCGGCAGCGCGTCGAGCGTGACGTCGAGCGGCGGCTTTCCCGTCATGCCCTGGTTCGTCGCGTTGACCAGCAGCGCGACGCCGTCCTGCGCCTCGTTGCGTTGCGCCCAGTCGACCACGACGAGCGGAGGGCCGAAGCGATCGCGCAACTCGTCCGCGCGCGAGCGCGTCCGGTTCACGATGCGGATCTCGCGCGCGCCTTGCGCCTGCAGGCTCGCGATGATCGCGCGTGCCGCCCCGCCGGCACCGACGATGACGATCGGCCCGGTGTCGGGCCGCCAGCCGGGCACCGCGTCGCGCACGCTTTGCACGAAGCCGTTCCCGTCGTTGTTGAAGCCGGACAGCGAGGCATCCTGCTCGACGACGACGGTATTGATCGCGCCGATCCTGCGCGCGAGATCGTCGACGCGGTCGAGCATCGGGAAGATCGCCTGCTTGTGCGGCGTCGTCACGTTGCAGCCGCGCAAGCCCAGCACCGCGATGCCTCGCACGGCGGCCTCGAGCTTCTCCGGCGGTACGCCGAACAGCACGTAGCGTCCCGCGATCCCGTAGCGCGCAAGCCAATGGTTGTGGATGACCGGCGAACGCGAATGCGCGACCGGCCAGCCGAGAAGTCCCGCGATGCCGAACGTGTTCGAATCTGCCATCTCGGAGCGTTCCTTTGCAATGGGTATGAAGCGGCCTCGGTGTCGGCTCATGCAGGCAGCGCGCCGCTCGCGCGCTGTCCCGACGCTTGCGCACCGGCATCGACGACGTGCCCGCCGAGAAAAAGGCGGTTCAAGTCGGGATCGCCGAGCAGCGTGTCGGCCGGGCGATCGAGCGCCAGGCGCCCCATCTCGAGCACGAGCGCGCGATCGGCGTACTTGAGGGCCGTGCGCACGTTCTGCTCGACCATGAGCACGGTCACGCCGTGGTCGGCCAGCTCGCGCAACAGCGTCATCACGTCCTGCACGAGCTTCGGCGACAAGCCGATCGACGGCTCGTCGATCAGGAGCACGCGCGGACGCAGCAGCAGCGCGCGCCCGACCTCGAGCTGCTTCTGCTCGCCGCCCGAAAGCGTCGACGCCTGGTTGTCGATGCGCTCGCGAATGCGCGGGAAGCGCGCGAGGACCTCGTCCATCCGGGACCCGAGCGCATCGCGCGGCAGGGTGATGCCGCCGAGCTCGAGGTTGTGCCGCACCGACAGCGAGGCGAAGAGGTTGCGTCCCTGCGGCACGTAAGCCATGCCGAGCGCGAGCAGCGCCCGTTGCGACTTGCCGTTGACGCGCTCGCCTTCGAAGCGGACGTCGCCGCTGCGCGGCACGAGCATGCCGAAGAGCGTCTTCAGCACCGTCGACTTGCCCGCGCCGTTCGGCCCGATCAGAAGCGTGATCTCGCCCCTGCGCGCGTCGAACGTCGTCCCGTCGAGGATCGTGAGGCTTGGCGCGTAGCCGGCGACGACGTTGTCGAATTCGATGATCTTCGCGTTCATCGCGCTTCAGTTGCCAAGATAGGCGTCCAGCACCTGGCGGTTCGACTGCACGACGGACGGCGGGCCCTCCGCGAGCACGCGTCCTTCCACCATGCAGATCACGCGCGGGCAGAGCCGCATGATGAAGTCCATGTTGTGCTCGACGACGACGAAGCTGCCGCCCTGCTCGCGATTCATCGCGAGAAGAAGCTCGCGCAATTCGTCGACGAGGCCCGGATTGACGCCGGCGCACGGCTCGTCGAGCAGCACGAGCCGCGGCGCAGGCATGAACGCCATCGCGATGTCGACGAGCTTCTGCTGGCCGTAGGAGAGGCTGCCGGCCGGTGCGGCGGCGACGTGCGTCAGTCGAAAGCGCTCGACGAGGCGATCGGCCGCGTCGCCGAGGCCGGCGTCCGGAGGCGCGAAGAGGCGCGCCGCCATCGACCCGCGAAACTCCTGTCCGGCCGCGATCAGGTTGTCGCGCACGGACAGACGCGTGAAAACCTGCAGCGTCTGGAACGTGCGGCCGACGCCGCGCCGCGCAAGCTCGAGTGGTGCCATCCCCGTGATGTCCTCGCCACGCAGCTCGACGCGACCGTCGCTCGGCCGGATCTGGCCGAGGATGCTGTTGAAGAGCGTCGTCTTGCCGCTGCCGTTGGGACCGATGACGCCGACGATCTCCCCCGGCGCCACGTCGAAGCTCACGCCGTCGACGGCGCGGATTGCGCCGTAGTGCTTCTTCAAATCGCGCACCGCGAGGACCGCGTTCACTGCATGCCCTCGGCGGTGAGCGGCGTGCTCGCCGCCGCCGGCTCGCGCCCCCGGCGCTGCGCGAGTCGCTCGGGCAGCGAAAGCAGCCCGCCCGGCAGCCACACCATCAGCCCGATCACCGCGATGCCGAACGCAGCGAGGTACCAGTCCTGCATGAACCGCAGCCACTCGGGAAGCAGCACGATGATGACGGTGCCCACGACGGGTCCGAGGAAGCGCCCGGCGCCGCCCGCGATGACGCCGAGCAGCATCAGCAGCGACGCGCTGAAGTTGAACGGTGCCGGGTCGATGAATCCGACGAGCGAGGCGAAGTAGACGCCGGCGATGCCGGCGCAGCAGGCACCGATCGCGAACGCCAGCAGCGTATAGGCGGTGATGTTCACGCCGAGGCTCTCGGCGCGGATCGGGTTGTCGCGAAGCGCCGCGAACGCGCGTCCCCACGGCGAGCGGAGCAGCCACCACAGGAGCGCGATCAGGAGCAACGTCGAGGCGAGCGTGAACCAGAAGTAGGGAAGGTCGCCATCGATCGCGAGGCCTGCGAGCGCGGGGCGCGGAATGCCCCGAATGCCGAACGTGCCGCCGGTGATCGCCTCCTCGTTGCGCAACACCAGGAATACCAGCACGTTGAAGCCGAGCGTCGCGAACGCCAGGTAGTGGTGCTTGACGCGGAGAGCCGGAAAGCCGAGGGCGAGCCCGATCGCGAAGCACGCGAGTGCAGCGAGCGGCAGCATCGCGAAGAACGGCAAGCCGTGCTTCAAGCCGATCGCCGCGATGTACGCGCCGATGCCGAGGAATGCCGCCTGCCCCAGCGACATCTGGCCGGCGTAGCCGATCGTCAGGTTCAGGCCGAACGTCGCCATCAGGTAAACGCAGAACAGCGAGCAGAGGTACGTTCCATAGCTCTTGAGGCCGAGCGGCAGCAAGGCGAACGCGATGACGACGACGGCCATCCCGGCAACGCGCGCCCGCACGCGCATCCGGTTCCTGGCCGCGGCGTTCGGCGCAGGCGCCACTTGCGTCATACCTTCCGCTCTTGGGCCTTGCCGAGCAGGCCCTCCGGCTTGAGCAGGATCACGAGAAGGAACACGACGAGCGCCACGCCCTCCTTGTACGCGGGCGTGACGTAGAAGCCGACGACGTTCTCGAGCACGCCGATCAGCACGCCGCCGAGCAGCGCGCCGCGCGTCTGGTTGAAGCCGCCGATGATCGCGGCGAAGAACGCCTTGAGCCCGATCGTCTCGCCCATGTCAAACTTGGCGAGATAGCTCGGCGTGATCAGCAGCGCGGCGACCGCCGCCAGCGCGGCGTTGATCAGGAACACGTAGAGCGTCATCCGCCGTACGTCGATGCCGAGCACCCGCGCCGCTTCGGAATTCTGCGCGCAGGCCTGCATCGCGCGACCCGTCATCGTGCGGTTGAGGAAGACCTGCAGCGCGAGCACGATGCCGCCGGCGAGCAGCAAGGTGCCGATGTCCGCATACGAGACGTTGATGCCGGCGACCGCGAGCTGCCCCGAAGGAAACGCGCTCGGGAAAGGATGCGCGAGCGCGCCTGCGCCGGCCTTGACGCTTTGCTTGACGAACATCGACAGGCCGAGCGTCGCGATGACGAGCGGGATGACGCCGTGGCGCAACAGCGGATCGACGATGATGCGCTTGAAGGCGATTCCGAGCAGCAGCATCGCGACGAGGCAGGCCGCGAGGAACGCCACCCACAGCGGCGCACCCATCGACAGGAACAAGAGCATCGAAAAGGCGGGCAGCATGACGAACTCGCCCTGCGCGAAATTGATCGTTCCGGACGCCTGCCACAGCAGCGTGAAACCGAGCGCCGCAACCCCGTAGATGGTTCCCGCCGCAACGCCGGAGACGACGAGTTGGACAAGGTCCTGCATGCGCGCTTGCCGAAGGCGCGCGTCAGTCGGTCGATTCAGCCGGCATGGCGGCTCGCGGGCCGGGCCGGTTCGCGGCGCACCGGCAGGCTGCCCCGGGACACGCGGCTTACGATCCATGCGAGCGAGCGGCGCGCGCGCTCGGCGACGCGCGACGGCGACATCTGCATGTAGTCGTCGTTGAACACTTCGAAGCTGTAGTCACCCGCGTAACCGAGGCGGTCGACCGCGCGGATCAGCCCGGCGATCGCGTCGCTGTGCGAGCCCTCACCGGGAAACACGCGCAGATGGCGGGCCGTTTCGCGCCGTTCCTCGCGCGAGGCGGGTGCGCTCCCGACGAAGTCGGAAAGCTGGACGAGGAAAAGTTTGGCCGGATAGAGCTCCTCGAGCACGTCGAGCGGCGTTCCGCTCGCCACGAAGTGAAATGCGTCGATCGCGAGTCCGAGGTTCGCGCGATCGACCGCCTGCACGAGCGTCCATGCCCCCGGCAGGTCGTCGACGTGGCGGCCCCACGACAGTGGCTCGTACGCGATGCGCACGCAAAGCGGCACCGCGAGCATCGCGAGCTTGCGCAGGTCGGCGACTTGTGCGTCGAAGTCGCCGCTTGCGTGCGCCGACGTCGTCGAGCAGACGAGCAGCAGCGGGGCTCCGACGGCACGCGCCATCTCGAGCATCGACTTCGCCACGTCGATCTTGTAGTCGTGCAGCCGTCCCGACAGACCCTCGAATTCGCGCAATACCTGCAAGCCCGTTACCCGCAGGCCGCTGTCGCGCACGGCCCGGATCGCGCAGTCCTCGCCGCCGGGATATCCGGCCAAATCGGCCGCGGACAGCATCAGCTGACTGAAGCCGGCCTGGCGCACCGCCGCGAGCTTGCCGTCGAGCGGCCCCGGCAGCGTCAGCGCGTCCATGCCGAAATCCTCGAGCTTCATCGCTTCGGCGGGCGCGATTGGACGGGAGGACCTTCGCTGTGCACGAGCTCGAAGCAGACGCTGCCCATGTAGATCTGCGTGAGTGCCCCGCGCTCGTTCGGGCGCAACGGCTCGCGATCGACGAAGACGACGCCCCGTTCCTGCAACCCGCGCACCGCGGCGGGCACGTCGGGCGAGCCGAGCCCGATGCGCAACAACTGCTCGTCCCACTCGACGAAGTCGGCGCCGGGCGGCGGCTCGACGAGTTGCACGTAGAAGTCGCCGTCCGGGCTGCGCAACAGCGTTCCCTTGGGCAGCACGCCGACGAAGTGGCTCGCGTCGAGTCGCTCGAAGCCGAGAAGCGCCGAATAGAAATCGGTCCAGTCGTCGATGCGGTTCGGAAACACCGATTGCACGACGCCGAACCAGTGCAGCCCGAAAAGCGCCGGCGGGTCGCGGTCGATGCCCGAAGCCCAGACGAAATCGACGTCGTAGATCGAGAACTCGTCGACGCGATCGACGAAATGGATCAGGCTGTCCCCGGCGCCGTGGATGCCCGGAATGTGCAGCTCCATTTCGGCGGCGCGCGTCGGCATGTCCCAGGCGCCGAGCTCGAGCGCGCGCCGATGCGCGTACGCGGCGTCGCGCACCTGGAAGGCGATGGCGCTGATCACCGGAGCATTGCCGCGCGCCGATTCGCGCACGCTTTCGGCGTGCG
>DATIEN010000038.1:0-23942 GCA_035455705.1 Casimicrobiaceae bacterium
ATGCCCGCGCGAAGCGAGGCGCGATCGTAGCGCGGCACGCCGACCTGCGGCGCAAGCGCGTCGAGCGCGCGCAGCGACAGGGGGACGGGCGCCTTGCCGGGGCCGCTTCGCGGATCAGCAGGCATCGCGTGGAAACATCCGCATTTTCATGAACACTTTTGTTTCATCATAAGCGAGATCGGCGTACCATGCAGCCGAGCCTGCCCGCGGCGGTGCGGTTCGCGACGATTTCGGGAGGAGGGGCGATGATGAAATGGCTGACGAGGCTCGCGCTCGGGCTCGCGCCGGCGCTGCTCGCGATGGCGGTGTCGGCGGGCGTGCGCGCCGAAGGCGTGACGCTCGACGTGTTCTACGCGCAGCCGTCGTTCGCGCGCTTCCACGACCCGATCGCGCAGGCGTTCATGAAGGCGCATCCGGACATCAAGATCGTGTTCCGCGCGCCGGCCGCCGACTACGACGTCGGGCACCAGGCGATGCTGCGCGAGGCCGTCACGAACAACCTGCCGGACATCTACTTCCCCGGATTCCACCTGCTCGCCGAGCTGACCGACGTGCTCGTGCCGCGGAAGCAGATCGTCGACCTCGACCCGCTTCTCGCCGCCGAGCCCGCCGGATGGCGCGCGAGCAACTACGCCGACAAGATCCTCGACCTCGGCAAAGTGCACGGCAAGCTCTACGGGCTCGCGGTCAATGCGTCGCTGCCGGTCATGTACTTCAACGCCGACCTCGTGAAGAAGGCCGGCGGCGATCCCGCGCACATGCCCGACACCTGGGAGGGCGTGATCGCGCTCGCGAAGAAGATCCACGAGACGTCGGGCCTCGCCGGGATGGCGTACAACGTCCACGAATGGCCGGACACCTGGCTGTTCCAGGCGATCCTGACGCAGGAAGGCGTGCCGATGCTCGACCCGACCGGGACGAAGATTGCGTTCGACAACGACAAGGGCGTGCGCGCGCTGACGCTGCTGCGCCGGTTCGTGACCGAGGGTGGAATGAAGCTGATCGGCTTCGACGAGTCGCGCCAGTCGTTCGTCGCCGGCAACATCGGCATCTTCTTCGACACGCCGGCGCGCATGAAGCAGGTGAGCGACCTCGTCGGCACGCGCTTCGCGCTCGGCACCGCGGTGTTCCCGCTCGACGACAAGGCGCACGGCGGCATTCCCACCGGCGGCTGCGCGATCGTCATCACCGCCCGCGATCCCGCGAAGCAGAAGGCCGCGTGGGAGTACGCGAAGTTCATCACCGGTCCGGAGGCCCAGAAGATCGTCGTCGAGGCGACCGGCTACCTGCCCACGAATAAGCGGGCGTCCGGTCCGGATTTTCTCGGGCCGTTCTACGACAAGAATCCGAATTTCAGAACGGTCGCGCTCGAGACCGATCGTGCCGTGCCGTGGCAGGGCTACACCGGCGCGAGCACCGTGCAGATCTGGCGCAAGCAGCGCGAGATCATCAGCGCCGTCATGCGCGGTGACGTCGCGCCGGCCGACGGGCTGAAGCGCATCGCCAGTGAAACCGCGGCGATGATGAAGCAGTAGCAACCCGGCGCGCTATAGCGCGAAGACATCGACGGCCTGCGTCTTCCCGCGCACGGTGATCGGCCCGAGCGGCTCGACGCCGATGCCGGCGTCGAGCATCGCGCGTGTCGCCTCGTCGATCAGGATCGCGCGCTGCGCTTCCTTCGTATGCGCCTCGAGCCGGGCGGCGAGGTTGACGATGTCGCCGATGCACGTGTACGTCGCGCGTGCGTTCGTGCCGGTATAACCGGCGATCATCTCGCCGGTCGAGATGCCGATGCCGATGCGAATCGGCGGCTTGCCGGCCTGTGCCTGCTCGACGCTGAAGAGGCCCATCATCTCGATCATCTCGACCGCCGCGCTCACCGCCGCCGCGCCGTGATTGGCGAGCGCGACGGGCGCGCCGAAGATCGCCATGAGTCCGTCGCCCGCGATCTGGCTGACGATGCCGCCGTGACCGGCGATCGCGTCGAACATCAGCGTGTAGTAGGTGTTGAGGAGCTCGATCGTTTCCTCCGGGGGCTGCGCCTCGGCGAGCGGGGTGAAGCCGCGGATGTCCGAGAACATCACCGACGCGCGCACGCGTTTTCCGCCGAGCGAAAAGCCTCCTTGCTGGAGGTCCTGCGCGACCTCGGGTGCCGCGAAGCGGCGGACGAGCGCCTTCTGCTGGTCGCGCAGCCGCTTCTTCTCGAGGCTCGCGCCGATGCGCGCGCGAAGCAGCACCGGATTGACCGGCTTGGTCAGGTAGTCCTCGGCGCCGAGCTCGATGCAGCGCACGACGTTGTCGAGGCCTTCGAGCGACGACGTGACGACGACCGGCACGTCGCGAAGCGCGAGATCGCCACGCACCTGCTCGAGCACCTGGAAGCCATCCATCTCCGGCATTTCGATGTCGAGCAGCAGCAGGTCGAACGGCTCGCCGCGCAGCATCGCGAGCGCGACCCGCCCGTTCTCCGCGACCGCCACACGGTAGCCGGCGAGCTCGAGGTTACGCCCCAGCAGCAGCCGGTTGACCTTGTTGTCGTCGACGACCAGCAGGCGGCCGCCATGCGCGTCAGCCACGCGTCAGGTCCTCGAGCGCCTTCGACACGCGCGCGTACTCCGACGCGGCCGCGTCGATCGGGGCCGCGGCCGCGCTTTTGATCGGCGCAAGCCCGCCGAGCTCGAGCTCGCGCGCGAGCCGGCCGAGCGTCAGTGCGCCGAACGTGTTCGCATTCGACTTGAGCGAATGCGCGACGCGCCGGAAGCGCTCGGCGTCGTCCTTCGCGAATGCATCGCGCAGCTCGTCGAGCATGCGCGGCGCTTCGGCGAGGAACGTCGAGACGAGCTCGCGCGCGAAGTCGTCGCCGGTGCTCTCGACGAGCCCGTCGTATGCCGCGCGATCGATCGCGCCCTCGTTCATGGGTGATTCCCCCGCGGAAGTCGAGGCCGCTCCGGCGTGTTCATCATTGTTCCTCCAGCATGCGCGGGCGCACCTGCGTCAGCGCCTCGACCAGCGTTTCCACACGGATCGGCTTGGTCACGTAGTCGTCCATTCCCGCGGCGATGCACGCCTCGCGATCTCCCTGCATCGCATTGGCGGTCATCGCGACGATGCGCGGACGCTCCTTCGGGCCCCAGTTCTTGCAAATGGCTCGCGCGGCATCGAGGCCGTCCATTTCCGGCATCTGCACGTCCATCAGCACGACGTCGTACACCTGGCGCTGCAGGCTCTCGATCGCCTCGACGCCGTTGCTCGCGACGTCGGCGCGGTAGCCCATCTGCGAAAGCAGGCGCAGTGCGAGCTTCTGGTTCACGACGTTGTCCTCGGCGAGCAGGATGCGCAGCGGATGGCGCGTCGCCATCGTCGCATCCAGGGCGCTCTTGGCTGCGGGCCTGAGCGCAGGGGCGGCGGCCGGCACGGATTCGCCAACGGCCAGCAGACTCGCGAGCGTGTCGAACAGCTGCGACTGGCGCAGCGGCTTGCCGAGGTAGCTCGCGAACAGTCCGTCGGCGTCCGCGGCCTCGCGCCGGCCGAGCGAGCTGAACAGCACGAGCGGCAGCGCAGGTGCGAGCTTGCGCGCACGGCGGGCGAGCGTCACGCCGTCCATCTCCGGCATGTGCATGTCGAGGATCGCGAGATCGAAGCGCTCGCCCGCGCCGAGCCACTCCAGCGCTTGCTCCCCCGACGCCGTGTCGCGCGGCAGCATGCCCCACTTCGCCGCCTGCAGGCCGAGGACCTTGCGGTTCGTCGCGTTGTCGTCGACGATCAGCATGCGCCGGCCGGCGAGAGGCGGCTGCGATCCGACGAAGTCGCGCCGGCCGCTCTGAAGCGGTTCGGCGACCGCCAAACGCAGGCTGAAGCCGAACGTCGAGCCCTTGCCCGGGCCGGCGCTTTCGACGCGCATCGTGCCGCCCATCAATTCGACGAGCCGCTTGCTGATGGCGAGGCCCAGACCCGTTCCCCCATATTTGCGCGTCGTCGTCGAGTCGGCCTGGCTGAAGCTCTGGAACAGCTTGCCGATGCCTTGCGGCGTCAAGCCAATGCCGGTGTCGCGCACGGTGAAATCGAGATCGGCGTCGCCCTGCGCGTCGCCGGCCCGCGCGCTTCTGCCGGCTGCCGGTTGCGCACGCTGCGCCGTCACCGTCAGTACCACCTCGCCCGCATCCGTGAACTTCACTGCGTTCGACAACAGGTTGAGCAGCACCTGCCGAAGCCTCGTCACGTCCCCTTTCACCGCCGCCGGTACGTCGCCTTCGAAAAGGTAGGCGATGTCGATACGCTTCTCGGCCGCGCGTGCGCTGACGAGATCGAGCGCCGACTCGATGCACTCGCGCAGGTCGAAGGGGTGCACCTCGATGTCCATGCGCCCCGCCTCGATCTTCGAGAAGTCGAGGATGTCGTTGATTATCGTCAACAGCGCATCGCCCGAGTCGCGTATCGTGGTCGCGTAATCGCGCTGCTCCGGCGACAGCGGCGTGTCGAGCAGGAGCCCGCTCATGCCGATGACCGCGTTCATCGGCGTGCGGATCTCGTGGCTCATCGTCGCGAGGAACGCGCTCTTCGCCTCGTTGGCGGTCTCGGCCTGCGCACGCGCCTCGCGCGTTTCCGCGAAGAGCTGCGCGTTGCGGATCGCGACGCCGACGCCGGTGGCCATCGTCGTCAGCAGGCTCTGGTCGGACAGCGTGAAGCGACCCTCCTCGCGCGTGCTCTGCACGCTGATGACGCCGATCGCCTTGCCGCGCACGGTGATCGGGACGCCCAGGTACGACTTCGCCTCCACGCCGACCTGCGTTGCACCGATCGCCTTCGCCGCATCGTCGACCGCGTGGTTGAGCAGCAACGGCTGGCCGGTGTCGATGATCTTGCCCGTGAGTCCTTCGCCCAACGCGAGCGGCGTGAAGTCGTCGCCGTAGGCATACGGAAAGCGGATCGCGCCCGCGACCTCGTCGAGCAGCGCGACATAGACGACGTCCGCGCGGAACATCTCGCGCATCTTTTCGCCGATCGTGCGGATCAGCTCGTCGAGCTCGATCTTCGACGACAGCGCCTGGCCCAGTGCGTTGATCGTTGCGAGCTCGTCGGCGCGTTGCTCGGTTTGCGCAAGCAGCGACGTGGTTTGCTCGAACAGGCGCGCACTCTGCAAAGCCATGCTCATGCTGCCGGCGAGCGTCGTCAGCAGCCGCAACGCGGCTTCATCGAACGCGTGCTCGCGGTCCACGTTGTCGAGCCCGATCGCGCCGATGACCTTGCCGTCGGCAAGAATGGGCACGCGCAGCAGGCTTCGCGTCGGCTGCGTACCGGGCAGGGTTTTCGAGACGATGCCGAGAGCGTTCAATTGGCCCGCAATATCGCTGTTCAGCAGCAACGGCTTCGCGGTTCGCACGATGTGCCAGCCGAGCGGGGCGATCGGCGCATCGGGAAACGACAGTCGCTGGCCGCGCTCGTGCAGGTAGTGGTAGTGGCGCACGTCGCGCTCGGCATCGAAGCCGACGATGCTGATCGACTGCGAGTCGAACAACTCGCGCAGGCGCTCGCCGACGAGCTCGAAGATCGACCGGGCGTCGAGCTTGTTCGCGAGACCCGTCTGCACGTCGTTGATCACCGCCAGCTCGCCGTTGCGCTGCTCGGTTTCCTTGAGCAGACGCTGCGTCTCGTCGAAGTGGCGCGCGCTTTGCAGCGCGACGCCGAGGCTCGACGCGATCGTTTCGAGCAGTCGAACGTCGGACTCGCTGAACGCGCACTCGCGCTCGTGGTTTTCGACGGAGATCGTGCCGAGGCGTCGATCGCCGGCGACCATCGGCACGAGTACGGCCGACAGCGCCTGGTCGGTACCGGGAGCCGCGGTGATCCCGGCGGCGGTTTGCTCCGCCACCGTGTGAAGCACCTGCGTCGTGCGCTGCGCCATCTGTCGCGCCCAGCTCTCCTCGGTGCGCGGCTTGTCGGGCAAATGCAGACGAATACCATGTTCGACGGTGTAGACGTACTTGGTCGCGCGGGCATCGTGATCGAACCAGTCGATGCCGACGTCCCGGCTCTTCATGACCTCGCATAGCCGATCGCCGACGAGGTCCACGATGGCCTGGAAGTCGAGCGAGCCGGCGATGCCTTGCTGGATGCCGGTGATGATCGCGAGCTCGGCCGCTCGCTGCTCCGCCTGCGCCTGCGCGGCGCGCGCTTCGGCCGTGCGCTCGGCGACCTTGGCCTCGAGTCCCTCGCCCCAGCGCGCGTTGTCCAACGCGACGGCGGCCTGTGCGGCCAGCATCCCGATCAGGTCACGATCCGATTCGGTGAAGCGGCCGAATGCGCCGCGGATGTCGGCATAGACATGGCCGAGGACTTGCCGGCCGGCGACGAGCGGTGCGACGAGGCGGCTGCGTTGCTCGACCGGCTTCGCGTCCTCGGGATCGTGTCGAAGGCTCACGCCGCGGCTGCGGCGCGCTTCCATCAACCACGGTCTGACCACCTTGAGCAATGCGGCGGCATCCGCGTGACTGTTCTCGCCCTTCGGCAACAGCGAGCCGGCGATGCGCAAGCCGTCGTTCTCCTCGAGCACCAGCAGCACGCGCTCCGCGCCGGTAAGCTCCGTCACCTCGTCGATCAGGAAGTCGTGCAACTCGCGGGCGGTGCGCAACTCGTTGAGCCGCATCCCGCTGTCCACGAGGCGCTTGAACGGCTCGCCGACATGGCTGTCGAGGTTCAGGTGCGCGAGTCGCTCGGCCTCCGGCAGGTCGCGGTGCGCCGACTCACGTAACCACGCTTCCACCAGTTCACGGTTGATCTTGACCTTGTTCAGGCAATTGCGGCGCAGGCCCTCGTCGCGCACGCTGCGGACATTGTCGAGCAACAGCGCGTACGCCTGTTGCAGGGCGGCCCACGCTTCGTCGGGGCGGCCATTGGCAGTCAGCGCTCGGTAGTGATTCCACCAGTGGTTGTACGCGTTCAACGTGTCGGTGAAACCGAGGCCCGCGCCGCGATGCAGCTTGGTACTCCGCGTGGTCGCGCGCACTGCACCTTGCGCATCGCCCATCGTCAGCAGGGCCTCACCAAGGTACGTGTAGCCGGCCATCTGCTGGTCGAGCGCGGCGAGGGCCGACGATCCCTTGATGACCGCGCGGGCGTGGCGCGCCGCGGCCCGCGCGTCGCCTTCCGCGATGGCGAGCTCGACAAGGCTCAGATGGCCTTGTATGCGCATGTGATCGCCGAGACCGGCAGACACGCGATCGAACTCCTGCAACGCGAGCCGCGCGCGGTCGAGATCGCCGATCTCGATCGAAATGCTCGCCAGATTGTTGAGCTGGTTGGCGAGCAGGTGGTCCGCCCCGATGTTCCGGCAAACGTCGACGAGCTGCTGCATCTCCCCGCAGCCGCGTCGGTACAGTCCGAGGAAGACGTATTGGTTGGCCAGGTTCGCGCGCACCATCGTGCGCCGCTCGACGTAGCCGGCGCGCGCGAAAACCTGCTCGGCCTGCTGATAAGCCCGCAACTTCTCCGCCACGTCCTGGATCGCGCCGGCTCCGATCGTGAGTCCATTGCCGAGCCCCAGGTCGTCACCAGCTTGCCTTGCCAGAGCGGTCGCCTTTGCGGCGTGCAATTGCGCAGCAGCCGTCTGCCCGAGATTCTGGGTCGTGGCCGACAGCACCCACTCCGCTCGTCCCTCGCTGGCTGCGTCGCCGAGCGCTTTGGCCATGGCAGCAGCCTCTTCGGCGGCCGCGACACCGCTGTCCGCGCTTCGCGCGCGAAACTGCGCTTCGCCGAGGCGCAGCAACGCGTGCGTCAACATCGTCCGATCGCCCACCCTCCGCGCCGCCGCAACCGCCTCGCCGGCCGCATCTTTCGCGGCCGCCATGCGGCCGCGACGCATCAACACCAGGGCCTTCGCCGACGACGCCAGCGATCGCGCCGCGTTTGACGCATCGCGGGTGGCCAACGACTCCATGGCGACCGTTTCCGCCTCCGCCTCGGTCAACTGCGCGAGGGCCACGAGCGACTCGACGCGAAGCTCCTGCAGCGCGAGCCGATCGGCGTTCGTCAGCGGAGAAGATGTGTCAGCAAGCGCGGTGGCCGCGACCGCGAGTGCCCGCTCATGCTGACCCGACCAGGCGAGGTCGCGCGCTTCGGCAATGACCGGCGCGGGCGCCATCTTGCTCGCGTCCTTGCGCCGCGGCTTCGCGTCACGATTGTTCATCACGGCCCCCGCGTCGTCGTCGGATCGTTCGCTCGCTCGGAGGCGGGAACGTGCGGCTTGACCTGTGTCAGCGCCTCGACGAGTGCCTCGACACGAATCGGCTTGGTGACGTAGTCGTCCATGCCGGCGGCCATGCACGCCTCGCGATCGCCGTGCATCGCGTTCGCGGTCATCGCGACGATGCGCGGCCGCGAGCCGTCTGGCCAGCGCCGGTTGATCTCGCGCGCTGCATCGAGCCCGTCCAGTTCCGGCATCTGCACGTCCATCAGCACGACGTCGTATGGCTGGCGCTCGATCGACTCGATCGCCTCGATGCCGTTCGACGCAATGTCCGCGCGATAACCCATCTGTTGCAGCAGGCGCAGCGCGAGCTTCTGATTCACGACGTTGTCTTCGGCGACCAGGATGCGGAGCGGATGGCGCTCGGCCATTCCGGCGTCGAGGCGCGGACGCGGGGTGGTCTCGACCTTCGGTGCGGCGTCGTGTGCGAGCAGCGTGACCAGCGTATCGAAGAGCTGGCTCTGGCGCAGCGGCTTTGCGAGATACGCGTCGAAGAGTCGATCCGTCGCACCGGTTTCCTTGCGGCCGAGCGACGTGAACAGCACGAGCGGCAGCGCAGGGCGCGCCGCGCGCAGCCGTCGCGCAAGCTCGACGCCGCTCATCTGCGGCATGTGCATGTCGAGGATCGCAAGGTCGTACTCGTGACCGTCGAGTACGCGATGCAGCGCCTCGTCCGGCGAGTCGGCGTCGGCGGGCACCATGCCCCACTTCGCCATCTGCAGCTTCAGCACGCGCCGATTGGTCGCATTGTCGTCGACCACCAGCACGCGGCGGCCCTGAAGCTCGCGCTGCGCGCCGATGTACTCGCGGCGCCCAGGTGCGGACAGCGCGGCGGACGGCGCCCGGATCGTGAATGTGAACGTTGCGCCGCGCCCCGGTCCGTCGCTCGCGGCCGACATCGTGCCGCCCATCAGCTCGGCAAGCCGCTTGCTGATGGCAAGCCCGAGGCCCGTGCCGCCGTACTTGCGCGTCGTGCTGGCGTCGGCCTGGCTGAATTTCTGGAACAGGCGGCCGATCGCATCGGGCGACAGGCCGATGCCGGTGTCGGTAACGGCAAATCTCAACACCGACGCGCCATCTGCCTTGTCTGACGTTACCGTCAGCACCACTTCGCCGCGTTCGGTGAACTTCACGGCGTTCGACAGCAGGTTGAGCAGGATCTGGCGAAGTCGCGTGACATCGCCGTCGACGACGGCCGGCACGTCGCCTTCGAACAGGTACGCGAGGTCGAGCTGCTTCTGCGCCGCGCGCGGGGCCACGAGGTCGAGCGCCGACTCGACGCATTCGCGCACGTCGAACGGGTGCGCCTCGATGTCCATCCGGCCGGCCTCGATCTTCGAGAAGTCGAGGATGTCGTTGATGATCGTAAGCAGCGCGTCGCCGGAATCGCGGATCGTCGCGGCGTACTCGCGCTGCTCGTCGTTGAGCGGCGTGTCGAGCAGAAGCCCGCTCATGCCGATCACCGCGTTCATCGGCGTGCGGATTTCGTGACTCATCGTGGCGAGGAAGCTGCTCTTCGCCTCGTTCGCAGACTCCGCCGCCGCGCGCGCATCGCGTGCCTCGGCGAAAAGCTGCGCGTTGCGCAGCGCGACGCCGACGCTCGCGGCGATCGTTTCGAGCAGCCGCTGATCGTTCGCGTCGAAGACGCCCTCGCGCTGGGTGCTCTGCACGCTGATGACGCCCTCGGCGCGGCCATCGACGACGATCGGCACGCCGAGGTACGACAGCGCGTGCTTGCCCAGGCGCTTGGTGCCGGCAGCCACGTTGAGGCTTTCGTCGCTGTTCAGCAGCAGCGGCGCGCCGGTGTCGATGATCTGGCTCGTCAGGCCTTCGCCGCGTCGCCGGGAACCGAACACGTCGCCGTGGCGATACGGAAAGTGAATCATTTCCGTGGCGCGGTCGAGCAGCGCGACGTACGCCATGTCGGGCTTGAATACGCGCCGCACCTGTTCGCCGACCAGCTCGATGAGGGCGGTGAGGTCGAGCTTGCCGGCCACTTGTTGCGACACCGTGTTCACCGTGTCGAGCTCGGTCGCGCGCTGCTCCGCCTGCGCGAAAAGTCTTGCGTTCTCCATTGCCACGGCAGCGGCGAGCGACAGGCCGACGAGAAACTCGAGCTCGTGCTGCCGGAACGGTTTGCCGCCGGTGCGCCACACCGCCATCGCGCCCTTCACCGCCTTGCCGGCGCGAAGGGGAGCGACCATCAACCGCTCGTCGTGCGCGGCATCGGTGCCTTCGACGAGGACGGCGCGGTGATCGTGGTCGACGTCGTTCACGCACTCCGCGCGACCGCTCGCGATGATCGCGCCGATGATGCCGCTGCCCGAGACGACTTTGAGGTCCTTGATCTGCGGGACATCGGCGCCTTCGGCGACGATCGCGCGAAACGTCGGCGCCTTGCCGTCCTTCGTCGGCTCGGGCAGGAAGATCGCGCTCGTGTCGGCCCCGAGCAGCTCTTTCGCGTGGCGGGCGATCCGATCCATAACGGTCGGCAGGTCGAGAGTCGACGAAATGTCCCGACCGACTTCGGCGAGCGCAGCGGTTTCGCGCGTGCGCCGCTGTGTCTCGTCGAAAAGGCGGGCGCTCTGCAGCGCGACGCCCATCGACGATGCGATCGTCGTCAGCAGGCGAACTTCGGATTCGCCAAACGCGTACTCGCGCTCGTGGTTTTCCATGATGATGCCGCCCACTCGCCGGTCGCCGACGACGATCGGCACCGTCACCGCCGACAGCGACTGATCGGTGCCGGGCACCGCGCCGCCCGCAGCGATCTGTTCCGCGAGCGTGTTCTCGACGATCGGCATGCGCAGCGCGCACATGCGCGTCCACTTTTCATCGGACTCGATCACCTGGTCGGGAATCTGCAGGCGCTTGCCGTGCTCGATGCAGTAAAGCTTGGAGGCCGCACGCCTCTCGTGGTCGATCCAGGTGATGCTGAGGTCGTCGCTCTTCAGCACTTCGCGCAGCTTCTGGCCGACCAGCTCGACGATGCCCTGGAAATCGAGCGAGCCCGCGATGCCCTGCTGGATGCTGTTGATGACGGCGAGCTCGGCATTGCGCTGCTCGGTTTCCTTTAGCAACCGCTGTGTTTCATCGAACAGGCGCGCGCTTTGCAACGCCACGCCCATCGACGACGCGATCGTCGAAAGCAGCCGCACCTCGGCTTCGCCGAACGCGTATTCGCGTTCGTGATTTTCCATCGAGATGCTGCCGACCCGCCGATCGCCGACGACAATCGGCACCATTACGAACGACTGGCAAACATCGGTACCGGGAACTGCGCCGCTTCTCATGTTTTCGGCGAGCGTGTTCTCGACGATAGGCTCCCGCCGTGCGAGGATCTCGCTCCAGCGCTCGTCGGAATCGATGAGCTGATCGGGAAGCTGCAGCCGTTTGCCGTGCTCGACCACGTACAGTCGCCTGATCGTGCGCGCGTCGTGGTTTACCCAGGTGATTCCGACGTCATCGCTTTTTAGCACCTCGCGCACCTTGTCGCCGACCAGCTCGACAATGCCCTGAAAGTCGAGCGAGCCGGCGATGCCCTGCTGGATGCTGTTGATGATCGTGAGCTCGCCGGCGCGCTGTTCGAGCTCGGCGGTGCGATCGGCGACCTTGCGCTCGAGGTCTTCGGCGAAGCGGACGTTGGCAAGCGCGATGGCCGCCTGGCTCGCGAGCATCGCCAGGAGATCGCGATCACCGTCGTGAAATCGGCCGAACGCACCGTCGATGTCGACGTAGATGTAGCCCAGCAGGTCGCGCTGCACGATGAGGGGGACTACAAGGCTGCTGCGCTGGTCGACCGCGGCGGCGCCTTCCGGGGCGTGGCGCAGCTGCGCGGCGCGGCTTCGACGCACTTCGTCCAGCCAAGGCGTTACCTGTTGCAGCAACTCGCGTTCGTTCTCGCCGGCGGGTACGAGCGAGCCCGCCAGCGCGGGCGGGTTGTCACCATGCTTCGTCTCGGTCACGAGCAGTACCCGCTCGCCACCGGTGAGCTCGGTGACCTCGTCGATCAGGAAGTCGCAGAGGTCCTTCTCGCTCTTGATCTCGTTGAGTCGCAGCCCCGTGTCGACCAGGCGCTCGAACGACGCATGCAGACTGACCGTGCCCGCGAGGTGCGCCTCGCGCTCGCGTTTCGACAGCTTGCGCTCCCGCGCGTGCGCAAGCCATGCGAGGACGATTTCGCGGTTCTCCGCGCGCTTGTTCAGGTAGTTCCGCCGCAGTCCCTCGTCGTGGAGGCTCGCCATGCTGCGAAGCAGCAGGCGCCACGATTGCGCGAGCGCCTTGCGAGCTTCGGCATGCAGGCCGTTCGCCTGCAATGCCTGGCTGTGTCGCCACCACAGCGCCGGTGGCTTGATCGCGTCGAGCGGTGGGAACCGCATCGCCCGATGCTGCCCGGTTGCACCGCGCGTCGCGGCGAGCGCCTTGACGGGCTGCCCCGCCGCGAGATGCGAGCGTCCGGCTTCGGTGAGCGCGGCGAGCCGCAGTTCGACGCTGGGAACCCTCCGCAGCGCCTGCTCGAAATGGCGCGCGGCCTCTGCGCATCGTCCCTCGCGCTGCGCCATCGCGCCTTGCATGAGCAATGAAAAACCGCGGAAACGCGTTTCCCGCAGCGCGCGCGACAGTTCGTCGGCTTCGACGGCAAAGGAACGGGCCTCATCGAGCGATCCCAATACGATCGCGAATTCGGTGAGATTCCAAAGCGGAAGGGTCTGCTGTGCCCGCGCGCCGGCGCGACGGGCGAGGTCCAGTCCCTCGAGCGTCTGGCGGCGCGCGCGCCGCCAGAGACCGAGGTCTCCGTATGTCGCGCCGATGTTGAGGATTGCCGAAGTCGTGCTGAGAACGTAGCCGGCAGCCTCGTAGGCATCGAGCGACTGGCCGAACAGGCGCAGTGCCTGCGCGTAGTCGACCTCGCCGAGGCCGATGTTGTTCAATGCGCCGCCCTGGCCAAACAGGTCGCCGCTGCGCCGCGCAAGTGTCAGCGCTTCGGTTGCCGCTTTCCGTGCGGCAGCGCTCCGGTCGGACGCCCACAGTGCGCCGCTGAGAGTCTGCAAGGCACGGCCCTGCAGCGAGATATCGCCGAGGCGTCGGAACATCGCGACCGCACGCTTGGCATGACGAATGGCGGCGGGCAGGTCGATTCGGCTGTTCGATTCCGCGAGTGCGAGGCGCAACAGCGCCAGCGCGACCACCCGCGGCACCGCGCTGCGCTCCGCCGCTTTCAAGGCGGCTGCCGCCGTCGTCGTCCCTTGACGCGGATTGCCGTCGCGTACCTGCACGTAGGATTCGCGGCAAAGCGCACGTGCGAGCATCGCGGTGCTGCCTTCCCGCTTCGCCAGCGCCTTCATCGCCCGCGCGTCGTCGCCGGCGCGCTTCAAGTCGCCCTGCGCGATGTAGCTTTCGGACCGCAGGTCGAGCAGCGTCATCCGCTCGTCAGCGGTGGGCGCCTTCCGCTTGAGCGCATCGGTTGCCGCAGCGACGGCCTGCTCGTGCTGGCCGGCCCAGGCGAGGTCGGCCACCGCTTGTATCTGCTCGGCCGTCTTCACGAGCGATCCTGCTTCGAAGGCACCTGCGACAGCGCGGAGACCAGCGCATCGACGCGGATCGGCTTCGTCACGTAGTCGTCCATGCCCGCCGCGAGGCACTCCTCACGGTCGCCCTGCATCGCGTTGGCGGTCATCGCGACGATGCGCGGCCGCTCGTGCGCCGCGAAGCGCGCGCAGATTTCGCGCGCCGCGTCGAGCCCGTCCATTTCCGGCATCTGCACGTCCATCAGCACGACGTCGTACGTCTGCCGCTGCACGGATTCGACCGCCTCGATGCCGTTGGATGCAAGATCGGCGCGGTAGCCCATCTGCTGCAGGAGGCGCAGCGCGAGCTTCTGGTTCACGACGTTGTCCTCGGCGAGCAGGATGCGCAGCGGATGGCGCCTGGCGAGTTCGCCGTCGATGCGCGGCGTCACCGGGGCTGATGCGACGGTATGCCCGGTATCGCTTCCGAACAGGCCGACCAGGGTGTCGAAGAGCTGTGACTGGCGAATCGGCTTCGTCAGAAAAGCGGCGAAGAGCGTGTCGCTCTCGCCGACCTCGCGGCGTCCGAGCGAACTCGCGAGCACGAGCGGCAGCGCCGGCTTGCGCGCCCGCACTTCGCGCGCGAGCGCCACCCCGTCCATCTCGGGCATGTGCATGTCGGCGATGGCGAGGTCGAACGCCTGTCCATCGTCGAGCCAGCGCAGCGCCTCGTGCGCCGACCCGCTCGCCTGGGGCGTCATGCCCCACTTCGCGGTCTGCAGCGACAGCACGCGGCGGTTCGTCGCGTTGTCGTCGACGATCAGCACGCGCTTGCCCGACAGTGCGGGCTGCACGCCAACGAACTCACGCTGGCGCGCCGTATCGATCTCGGCGAGCGGGGCGACGATGCTCACGTAAAACGTCGATCCCTTGCCGGGACCGTCGCTTTCGGCCCACATGCGACCGCCCATCAGCTCCGCGAGGCGCTTGCTGATCGCGAGCCCGAGCCCGGTGCCGCCGTACTTGCGGGTCGTCGACGAGTCGGCCTGCGAGAACGACTGGAACAGCCGGCTCATGGCCTCGGACGAGAGGCCGATGCCCGTGTCGCGCACTGCGCACGTAACCTCGACGCCGTCGCGGCCTTCCGGCTTCGACGTCATCGTCAGCACCACCTCGCCGGTCTCGGTGAACTTGACGGCGTTGGACAGCAGATTGAGCATGATCTGTCGCAGCCGCGTGACGTCGCCCTTGATGGCACGCGGCACTTCGCCTTCGAACACGTAGGCGAGCTCGATCTTCTTCTCGACGGCCCGAGCGCTCACGAGATCGAGCGCCGACTCGACGCATTCGCGCAGGTCGAACGGCTGCATCTCGATGTCCATGCGGCCGGCCTCGATCTTCGAGAAGTCGAGGACGTCGTTGATGATGGTCAGTAGCGCGTCGCCCGAGTCGCGGATCGTGTTGACGTAATCGCGCTGCTCGGCGTCGAGCGACGTGTCGAGCAGCAGCCCGCTCATGCCGATCACCGCGTTCATCGGCGTGCGGATCTCGTGGCTCATCGTGGCGAGGAACGAGCTCTTCGCCTCGTTGGCCGTCTCGGCCGCGGCGCGCGCTTCCTGCGCCTGGCGGAAGAGCCGCGCGTTCTCGATCGCCACGGCGGCCTGCTGCGACAGGCCGACGAGGAACTCGAGCTCCGCGTCGTCGAACGGGCGGCCGCCCGTGCGCCACACGGCCATCGCGCCCTTCACCGTGTCGCCCGCCATCAGCGGCGCCACCATCAGACGCTCGTTGTCGTCGCGATCCGTGCCTGCGATGAGCACGGCGCGCGGATCCGCCCAGGTGTCGTTGATGAACTCCGGTCGGCCCGCGGCCAGGATGCCGCCGATGATGCCGGCGCCGACCGTGATCTCGGTGGCGCCGATCTGGTCGGCCACGGAGCCGATCGCCACGATCGCGCGATAGACGGTGTTGTCGGCGTTCGGCAGGAATATCGCGCTGTTGTCGCAGTGGAGAAGGTCTTTCGCGTGGTGCGCGATGCGGTCCATGACGACGTGGAGGTCCAGCGTCGACGAGATGTCGCGTCCCACTTCGGCGAGCGCAGCCGTTTCGCGCGTGCGGCGCTGCGTCTCGTCGAAAAGGCGCGCGTTCTCGAGCGCGACGCTCATCGTGTTCGCGAGCGTCGTCAGGAGGTGCACGGAGCCTTGGTCGAACGCGCCCTCCGCGTTCCCGTACAGCGTGACGACGCCGAGGACCTCGTCGCCCTTGAGGATCGGAACGCCCACGTAGCTCTGCTCCGGATCTTCGACAGCGTTCGGATCGCCGATCTGCTTCGCGCCCAGCTCGACCTTCCAGCGTTCGATGTCGCGGTTGATGACGAGCGGCTTGCGGGTGCGGATCACGTGCGATGCGAAGCCCTGTCCGACCGCCATCGGCTCGATCCGGAAGCGCTCGCCGTGCTCCAGGTAATAGGGAATCGAAAGGGTCTTCGTCGCCGCATCGTACAGGCCGATCGACATGTCGCGCGTGTCGAAGATCTGCGCGATCTTGTCGCCGACCAGATCGATGATCGCCTGGAAATCGAGCTCGGCCGCGAGTCCCTGCTGCACACTGTTGATGACGGAGAGCTCGGCGGCGCGCTGCTCGGTTTCCTTGAGCAGGCGTTGCGTCTCGGCGAAGAGGCGCGCGTTCTCGAGCGCGTTGCCGAGCGAGCCTGCGATCGTCGTCAGAAGGCGCGTGTCCGCCTCGCCGAACGCATTCTCGCGCTCGTAGTTCTCGATCGTGATGTTCCCGAGCACGCGGTCTCCCGAGATGACCGGGACGGCGATCAGCGAAAGGCTGCTGTCGGTTCCCGGCACCGTTCCACCTGGGACTTGCGCGTAGTCGGCGGCCGTCCCGAGCACGATCGGCTGCCGGGTGCGCCGCAGCGTCTCGAAAAGGCCACCCGGCGTGGGCGTGGTCGGCGCAATGGTCAGGCGCTTGCCGTGCTCGAAGCAATAGAGGTAGTGGCTGAGGTTCGTATTCTCGTCGTACCAGCGGATGCCCATGTCGCCGGTACGAAACACCTCGCGCAGCTTGTCGCCGACGAGGTCGACGATGCCTTGGAAGTCGAGCTTGGCGGCCATTCCCTGCTGGACGCTGCTGATCAGCGTCAGCTCTGCGGCCCGCTGCTCGCTTTCCTTGTAAAGGCGCTGCGTTTCGTCGAAGAGGCGGGCGTTCTCGAGCGCCGTGCCGAGCGACGCCGCAATCGTCGTCAGCAGGCGCGTCTCGCTCTCACCGTAGGCATGCTCGCGCTCGTAGTTCTCCATGTTGATGAGCCCGAGCACGCGGTCGCCGCTGATGACGGGCACGCTGATCATCGAGCGCGACTGGTCGGTCCCCGGAACTGCCCGGACGTTGTGCCTTTGCATATCCTCCCGGCTGTCGTACACGATCGGCTGTCGCGTTCTGCGGATCGTCTCGAAGTTTCCGCCGCGCGTCGGCGGCTGCGGCGCGACGTCGATGCGCACGCCGTGCTCGTACGTGTACATGTATCGAAGAAGCCCGGCGTCCTCGTCGTGCCAGAGAATTCCGAGGTCGGGGGTCGCGAATACGTCGCGCAGCTTGTCGCCGACGAGATCGACGATGGCTTGGAAGTCGAGTTCGGCCGCGAGTCCCTGCTGCACGCCGTTGATCACGGAGAGCTCGGCTGCGCGCTGCTCGGTTTCCTTGAGCAGCCGCTGTGTCTCGTCGAAGAGGCGCGCGTTCTCGAGCGCGTTGCCGAGGGAGCCGGCGATCGTCGTCAACAGACGGATTTCCGCTTCGCCGAACGCGTTCTCGCACTCGTAGTTCTCGATGGTGATGCTGCCCAGCACCCGGTCGCCGCTGATCACCGGCACCCCGATCATCGACTTGCTGACGTCGGTGCCCGGAACCGTACCGCCGGGCATGCTCGCGTAGTCGGCTGCGTTATTGAGCACGACAGGCGTCCGCGTACGCTTCAACGTTTCGAAGAGACCGCCGGGAGTCGGCGTCGTCGGCGGGATCGAGAGCCGTCTGCCGTGCTCGTAGGAATAGAGGTAGTGACCGAGGTTGGTCTTTTCGTCGTACCAGCGAATGCCCATGTCCCCGGTACGAAACACCTCACGGAGCTTGTCGCCGACGAGATCGACGATGGTCTGGAACTCGAGCTTGGCCGCCATTCCCTGCTGGACGCTGTTGATGACAGCGAGCTCGGCTGCGCGCTGCTCCGTTTCCTTGAGCAGCCGCTGTGTCTCGGCGAAGAGACGCGCGTTCTCCAGCGCAACCCCCATGCTCGACGCGACGGTCATCAGCAGGCGGACATCGGCCTCCGTGAAGGCATGTTCCCGCTCGTAGTTCTCGATTCCGATCGTTCCGAGCATCCGGTCGCCGATGATGATGGGGACGCGAATCATCGATTTGCTCACGTCGGTCCCGGGGACGTGGGACGTCCCGAGAGCCGCCATCTCGTCCGCCGTGTTGAGCACGATCGGCTGTCGCGTTCGGTTCATCCTTTCCCAGGCCCCGCCCGGCGCTGGGCGCACCGGTGGAACGTCGAGCCTCTTGCCGTGCTCGACCACGTACAGGTGATGGTTGAGTCCCGACTCCCGATCGTGCCACCCGATAAGCAGTTCCTGAGTTGCGAAGACTTCGCGCAGCTTGTCGCCGACGACGTCGACGATCTTCTGGAAATCGAGCTCGGCGGCGACCGCTTCCTGGATGCTGTTGATGACCGCCAGCTCCGCGTTGCGCTGCTCGGTCTCCTTGAGCAGCCGCTGCGTCTCGTCGAAGAGCCGCGCATTCTCGAGCGCGATGCCCATGCTCGATGCGACCGTCATCAGCAGCCGGACATCCGAGTCGCTGAAAGCGTACTCGCGCTCGAAGCTCTCGATCGTGATGCCGCCGATGACGCGGTCGCTGCTGACGATCGGCACGGAAACGACCGACAACGACGTATCGGTGCCGGGCACGACGCCCATCGCCGCCACTTCCGACTGCGTGTTATGCACCCTCGGTTCGCGCCGCGCGACCGCCGTTTCCCACGAGGTCTTCGACGGCGGCGCCGGCGGAATCGTCAGGCGCATCCCGTGCTCGAACTCGTAGAGGTAGTGGACGAGCCGGTTCGCGTGGTCGAACCAACGGATCCCGATATCGTCGACACCGAACACCTCGCGCAGCTTGTCGCCCACGAGATCGACGATCGCCTGGAAGTCGAGCTTCGCGGCGACACCCTGCTGGATGCTGTTGATGACGGCGAGCTCGGCTGCGCGCTGCTCGGTTTCCTTGAGCAGGCGCTGCGTTTCGTCGAACAGCCGCGCGTTCTCGAGCGCGACGCCCATGCTCGACGCGACCGTCGTCAGCAGTCGCACATCCGATTCGCTGAATGCGTACTCGTTTTCGTAGTTCTCGACGATGATGTGCCCGAGGACGCGGTCCGCAGCGACGATCGGAACGCTGACGTTCGACTTCGCGACCTCGGTCCCCGGCAGCTGACCCATCGCGGCCATCTCGGCGCATGTGTTGATAACCCGGGGGGTCTTGCGCCCTGTCACGCGCTCCCATGCGTCCGCGCCCGGAGCCTGGTCCGGCACGGAAAGGCGCACGCCGTGTTCGTATTCGTAGAGGTAGCGAACGACCTTCCGCGCGTGATCGAACCAGCGCACCCCGATCTCGTCGGTCCGCAGCACCTCGCGCAGCTTGTCGCCGACCAGATCCACGATCTTCCGGAAATCGAGCTCGGCGGCGACGCCTTGCTGGATGCTGTTGATGACGGCGAGCTCGGCGTTGCGCTGCTCCGTCTCCTTCAACAGCCGCTGCGTCTCGTCGAACAGGTGGGCGCTTTGCAGCGCGACGCCGAGCGACGTGGCGACGCTCGTGAGCAGGCGCGCGTCCTCCGGCCCGAACGCATTCTCGCGCTCGTGGTTCTCGATGCTGATGTCGCCGAGCAGGCGGTCACCGACGAAGATCGGCACGACCATCATCGACTTGCACATGTCGGTCCCGGGCGCAGCCGCGCCGAGGCGCGGTTCGGCCGACGTGCTCGCGATGATGATCGGAAGACCGGTCTTGCGCATGGTCTCGTAGATGCCGCCCGGTTTCGGCACGACGGGTTCCAGGTGGATGCGGCGCCCGTGCTCGTACACGTACAGCATGTGGACGCGGTTGGCGGGCTCGTCGAACCACGAGATCGCGAGGTCCGGGGTGCGGAACAGCACGCGGAGCTTGTCGCCGACGATGTCGACGATCTCCTGGAAGCCGAGCTTCGTCACGACGCCGTGCTGGATGGCGCTCACGAGCGCGAGCTCGGCATCGCGGAGCGCGAGGAGCTCGCGCGTCGATGGTGTTCTGATCGCAAGCGCGCGCCCGCTGGCCCCGGTGGGATGGCGCTTCGCGGAGGTCGTCCGCCTGGATGCCGGCTTGGGTTCCGGCTTTGGCGCTGTCTTCGGCGCAGCCTTCTTCGGCGCGCGCGGTGCGCTCGTCGCTGGCTTTCGCGTTGCCCGCGTGGCCACGGCGGGCTTCAGCGTGCGACGCGTCGGCGTGCGCGCCTTCGACTTCGTGGCGTTCGTGGTCCTGCCGGCCATCCCTCCCTCCAGGGTGACGCTCAGGTGGCCGCAAGTCTACAGCGCTTTCACCGCTCCATGCGGCCATCGCCTGCCACTAACGGACCGGCGAAGCGACGAACGGCCGGCAGGCGTCGTCGACCATCTCCGTTACCGCGTCGCCGCAGGCGATGCACGAACCGCGGCGAGAATGCCCTGCAGCATCGCCGTCGGCGACGGCGGACATCCGGAAATCACGACGTCGACCGGCAGCACTTCGGATACCGCACCGACCGTCGCGTAGTTGGCGTTGTAGATGCCGCAGCCCGTGGCGCAGGCGCCGACGGCGATGACGAGCTTCGGCTCCGGCATCGCGTCGTAGGTCCGCCGCAGCGCAACCGCCATGTTCTTCGTCACCGGTCCCGTCACCATCAGCGCGTCCGCATGGCGGGGACTTGCAACGTAGCGGATGCCGAGGCCCTCGACGTTGTAGTACGGGTTCGACAACGCCTGCGACTCGAGCTCGCATCCATTGCACGAGCCCGCGTCGACATGGCGCAGCGTGAGCGCCCGCCCCAGCACGCGCAGGATGTCGGCGTGCAGCCGCTGCACGACGTCGTCCTCGGCCGCTGTGGCCGGGGCGGCTTCCGTGCGGATGCCGATGCGGGCGATCTGGCGCAGCGTCGCGTACATCAGTGGCGCCGGGTCGTTCCAAGCCGCTGATGCGCCCCATTCGGGGGCAGCAAGCGAAGCGAGCGTGAGGGCGTTCCCATCCTAGAGGTCGTGTCCGCTATACGACAGGTTGAACGACTTGTTGATCAACGGGAAGTCGGGAACGATGTTGCCGATGATCGCGTGCTCGATCACCGGCCAGTTGCACCACGACGGGTCCTGCGGGCGGCAGCGGCGAATCCGCTCGTCGTCGCCCATCTCGAGCGCGACGAGGACCGGCCCTCGCCAACCTTCCACGTAGCCCAGCGAAAGGCGATCGGGCGGCAGCGCCGGGCCCGGCGCGTGCACCGGACCCGCCGTCGCAGGATCGAGCAACGCCGTCGCGATGACGCGGATCAGCCGCGTCGATTCGAGCGCCTCGTCGAAGCGCACCGCGACCCGCGCCCAGACGTCACCCGCGGTTTGCGTGGCCATCCGGACCTCGAGGAGATCGTACGGCGCCGAAGGGAAGTCGCAACGGATGTCGCGCGCCTGACCGCTCGCGCGTCCGGCCAGTCCGACGAGGCCGAGATGCCGCGCGAGATCGGGCGCGGCGCGGCCGCAACGGCGAAAGCGGTCCTGCACGCCGGCGTGCTCGTCGTAGATGTCGCGCAGCACCGCGATCTGCCGCGCGGAGCGGTCCGCTTCGTCGATCATCGCATGCACGTGCTCGAACGCGATGTCGTGGGCGACCCCGCCCGGAACGACGACGTCCATCATCAGCCGGTGGCTGAACGCGGCGAGGTTCGTCCGCAGCACGTCCTCGCGCAGCCGCGAGAATTGCGCGAGGCCGAAGGCGAATCCCGCGTCGTTGCCGATGGCGCCGATGTCACCCAGGTGATTGGCGAGCCGCTCGCGCTCGAGGCATAGCGCGCGCAGCCACCGTGCACGCGCCGGCGGAACGAAGCCGACCGCCGATTCGACGGCCTGCGCGTAAGCCCACGCATACGCGACGGTGCTGTCGCCCGAGATGCGGCCGACGAGCCGCGCGCCGTCGTCGACCGACATCGACTCGAAACGCTTCTCGACGCCCTTGTGCGTATAGCCGAGCCGCTCCTCGAGACGCAAAACCTTCTCGCCGACGACCTGGAAGCGGAAGTGACCGGGCTCGATGATTCCGGCGTGCACCGGACCGACGGGAATCTCGTGCACGCCTTCGCCCTCGACGCGGACGAACGCGTACGCATCGTGATCGGGCGTCGCCGTGTTCGACGCGAAATCCCGGCGCAGCGGGAACTGCGGGCTGGCGTGACTCGCGGTCCACAGCCAGGGCCGCCGGTCGTCGCACTCGGCGGCGATGCCGACGAGATCGTACGTCGCACGCTGCATGCGCAGCGCCGCGGGAAAGATCGGCGACAGATCCGGATAGCGCGCGCGATCGTCGGGCAGCGTGTGCTCGAGCACCGTGAGCCCCTCCCAATCCTCGAGCACGACACGCAGGCAATAGCCGCGTCCACGATCGCGCTCGTCGCTCGCCCACAGCGCGACGAGGCGGCCTCCGTTCTCCCATGCGAGCCGGCACGCCGTCAGGAGCTGGCCGGAGCTCGCCTGCGCGCGCTGCGCCGGAACGCCGGAGAGCAGCGGCATCGACAGGAGGCCGAGCGGCGCGACGTTCATCCGATCAGCCGCGCGGCGCTGCGGTACCAGTCGGCGAGGAACGGCGGGATCCACAACCCCAGCATCAGCACGAGCGCGAGATGCACGAACACCGGCATCATCGCCGGCCGCACCGGCAGGCGCGCGGCCGTGGTCTCGCCGAAGACCATGGGCTGCACCTTCGAGAACATCGCAGCGAACGCCACCCCGAGCGCCGCGAGCAGGAAGGGCGTCGCCCACGGCTGCTCGCGCATCGCCGTGGTCAGGATGAGGAATTCGCTCGCGAAGACGCCGAACGGCGGCATGCCGAGGATCGCGAGCGCGCCAAGCGCGAGCCCCCAGCCGACCACCGGACTGATCGTGACGAGGCCGCGGATGTCGTCGATGATCTGCGTGCCGGTTTTCTGCGCCGCGTGGCCGGCGGTGTAGAAGATCGCCGACTTCGTGAGCGAATGCACCGTCATGTGCAGGAGTCCCGCGAAATTGGCGACCGGTCCGCCCAGGCCGAACGCGAACGTGATGATGCCCATGTGCTCGATCGACGAATAGGCGAAGAGCCGCTTGATGTCGCGCTGGCGCCACAACAGGAACGCGGCAACCAGCACCGACACGAGGCCGAAGCCCATCATCAGGTTCTTGGCGAACGCGCCCGGAAGCGCGCCGTCCACCAGCACCTTGCAGCGAACGACCGCGTAGAGCGCGACGTTGAGCAGCAGGCCCGAAAGCACCGCGGAGACGGGCGTCGGCCCTTCCGCGTGCGCATCGGGAAGCCAGTTGTGCAGCGGAACGAGCCCGACCTTGGTGCCGTAGCCGACGAGCAGGAAGACGAATGCGATCGCCAGCACGGTGGGCTCGAGGTCCGCGCGCACGCCGTTAAGCTCGGTCCACAACAATGCGCCGCCGCCGGCCCCGAGAAGCTTCTCGGCGGCGAAGTAAAGCAGGATCGTGCCGAACAGCGCCTGCGCGATGCCGACGCCGCACAGGATGAAGTACTTCCACGCCGCCTCGAGGCTCGCCGGCGTCCGGTACAGCGACACGAGCAACACCGTCGTCAGCGTCGCGGCCTCCATCGCCACCCACAGCACGCCGACGTTGTTCGTGAGGAGCGCGAGCAGCATCGTGAACGTGAAGAGCTGGAACATGCTGTGGTAGAGCCGCAGGCGCGCCGGGGTGAGCCGGCCGTGCTCCTGCTCGATCAGCATGTAGGGACGCGAGAAGACGGCGGTCGTGAAGGCGACGAACGCGGTCAGCGCGACCAGGAACACGTTGAACGGGTCGACCAGGAATTGCCGGCCCAGCGTGACGAGCGGTCCGTCGACGATGACGCGAATCGTCAGCGCGGCCGAGATC
>DATIEN010000039.1:0-7282 GCA_035455705.1 Casimicrobiaceae bacterium
CGGCACGATCGGTCTCGAGCGCGACCGTTCTGAAATTCGGATTCTTGTCGTAGAACGGCCCGAGAAAATCCGGACCGGACGCCCGCTTGTTCGTGGGCAGGTAGCCGGTCGCCTCGACGACGATCTTCTGTGCCTCCGGTCCGGTGATGAACTTCGCATATTCCCACGCGGCCTTCTGCTTCGCCGGATCGCGCGCGGTGACGACGATCGCGCAGCCGCCGGTCGGAATGCCGCCTTTCGCCTTGTCGTCGAGCGGAAACACCGCGGTGCCGAGCGTGAAGTGCGAGCCGACGAGGTCGCTGACCTGCTTCATCCGCGCCGGGGTGTCGAAGAAGATCCCGATGTTGCCGGCGACGAAGGACTGCCGCGACTCGTCGAAGCCGATGAGCTTCATGCCGCCTTCGGTGACGAAGCGGCGCAGCAGCGTCATGGCGTGCAGCCCCTTGTCGTTGTCGAACGCGATTTTCGTGCCGGTGGAATCGAGCATCGGCACGCCCTCCTGCGTGAGGATCGCCTGGAACAGCCACGTGTCGGGCCATTCGTGCACGTTGTAAGCCATCCCGGCGACGTTCGACGTCTCGTGGATCTTCTTCGCCAGCGCAATCACGCCGTCCCAGGTGTCGGGCATCCGGCCGGGATCGCCGCCGGCCTTCTTCACGAGCTCCGTGTTGAAGTACATCACCGGCAGCGACGCATTGACGGCGAGACCGTAGAGCTTCCCGTGCACCTTGCCGAGATCGAGGATCTTTTCCGAGTAATTCCCGCTTCGCCAGTCGGCGGGCTCGGCGGCCAGGAGCGGACCGAGATCGAGGATCTGCTTGCGCGGGACCAGCACGTCGGTCAGCTCGGGCAGCAGGTGGAATCCGGGAAAGTAGATGTCGGGCAGGTTGTTCGTCACCGCTTCGCGAAGCATCGCCTGGTGACCGACGTCGTAGTCGGCGGCCGGCGCGCGGAACACGATCTTGATGTCCGGATGCGCCTTCATGAACGCCTGCGCGATCGGATCGTGGTAACGCGCGAACGACGGCTGCGCGTAGAACACGTCGAGCGTCGTGTCGGCGCGCGCGGGCGCCGTCGCGACGGCCATTGCGAGCAGCGCCGGCACGAAGCCGAGCGCGAGCCTCGTCAGCCATTTCATCATCGTCCTCCTCGGGCAGTCGCGAGGCCGGGGTTGCGTCCGGCCGTCCGCGTTCGAAATCGCGATGCATGGTACATCGATCTCGACTATCATGAAACAAAAGTTTTCATCGGAAAGCGGATGTTCAATCATGGCCGCTGACGATCCGGCCGCTCGCGCGGCCCCACCGCTGGCGCTGTCGAGCGCCACGCTCGGCGCACTCCCCCGGGGCGTCGGCGTGCCTCGCTACGCCCGCGCCTTGCTGCGACCCGGCATCGTGCACATCGGCGTGGGCAACTTCCATCGCGCGCATCAGGCGGTCTACCTCGACGACCGTTTCGACGCCGGCGCGGATCTCGACTGGGCGATCGTCGGGGCCGGCGTGCGCGACGCCGACCGCGCGATGCGGCGCGACCTCGCGGCGCAGGACTTCCTGACGACCGTCGTGGCGAGGGAAACCGACCACGAAGCGGCGCGCGTCATAGGTGCGATGGTCGACTTCATCGAGCCCGGCGATGCGACCGCCGTGATCGAGACGCTCGCCGATTCCGCGATCCGCATCGTGTCGTTGACGATCACCGAGGGCGGCTACTGCATCGACCCGGCGTCGCAGCGCTTCGATGCCGGGCATGCCGACATCGTCGCCGACGCCGGCGCGATCGAAAGACCGATCGGTGCGTTCGGCCTGATCGTCGCCGGCCTGATTCGCCGTCGCAACGACGGCGTTGCGCCGTACACCGTGCTGTCCTGCGACAACGTTCCCGGCAATGGCCGCGTGGCGCGCGACGCCGTGACCGGCCTCGCCCGCCTCGTCGACACCGGACTCGCCCGCTGGATCGAGGATCGCGTCGCGTTCCCGAGCAGCATGGTCGACCGCATCACGCCCGTCACGACGGCACACGACCGCGAAGCGCTCGAAGCCGCGTACGGAATCCGCGATGCGCGCCCGGTGTTCTGCGAGGAATACCGGCAATGGGTGATCGAGGACCGCTTCCCCGCGGGGCGTCCGGCGCTCGAGGAGGCCGGCGTGCAGTTCGTGGCGGACGTCGCGCCGTTCGAGCACATGAAGATCCGCATCCTGAACGGGGCGCATGCCGCCCTCGCGTATCCGGCGGCGCTCCTCGGCATCCGCTTCGTCCACGAGGCGCTGGAGGACCCGCTGGTCCGGGGATTCGTGACGAAGCTCCTCGACGACGAGATCGTTCCCGAAGTGCCGCCGGTGCCCGGCACGAATCGCCACAACTATCGAAGCACGGTGCTGCGACGCTTCGCGAATCCGCGGATCGGCGATACCGTGCGCAGGGTCTGCTTCGACGGCAGCAATCGCCAGCCGAAGTTCGTCCTCCCGACGGCGGCCGAGCGTGTGCGAAGCGGCCGCAGCGTCGACGGGCTGGCGCTCGCGAGCGCGCTCTGGTGCCGCTATTGCCACGGCACGACGGACGCGGGCATCGCGATCGAACCGAACGATCCCGAGTGGCCGAAGCTCGTATCGCGCGCGCACGAGGCGCGCCGCGATCCGCGTGCGTGGCTCGCCATGCGCGACATCTTCGGCGAGCTTGGCGACGACGATCGCTACGTCGCTGCGTTCGCGCGCGCGCTCGGCGCGCTGTGGCAGGACGGGACGCGCGCGACGCTCGCACGCTACATCGGGGCCGCGGCGAAAGGGCCGCCGATTAACGCGCGAGACCGCGCGTGATCGTTTCGAGCTCCGCATAGGAGCGCGCGACGTGCGCGGCGCCGGCGGCACGCAGCCGCGCCTCGTCGCCTGCGCGAACGTGCGACGCCGCGAGAAAGCCGATCGGCGTCATGCCGGCGGCCACCGCCGCGCGCACGCCACCCTCGCTGTCCTCGATCACGATGGCGTCCGAAGGCGCGACGCCGAGGCGCGCCGCCGCGTGCAGGAACAAATCCGGATGCGGCTTGCCGCGCGGCACCATCGATGCGCTGTAGACGTGCTCGCCAAAGGCTTCGGCGAGATCGAGGATGTCGAGACACGCGGCGAGGCGCTCGGGCGACGACGACGACGCGATGCAGCGCTTGCTCTGAGGGAAGGCCGCCAGGTAATCGCGCACGCCGGCAATTTCACGCAACTCGCGCCTGAATCGCGCGAGCGTGCGTTGCGTCAATTCGGCAGCGAATTGCGCGCCCGGCATCGCCGGATTCAGCGCCGCCACGGTCGCAATGAGATCCTCCGCGCGCTTGCCCATGAACGTTTGCATCGACTCCTCGACGCTCATCGGCACGCCGAGCTCGGTGAGGAACCCGGCGAGCACGCCGTTGGCGAGCATCTCGCTGTCGGCGATCACGCCGTCGAAGTCGAAGACGATCAGCTTCATCGGCCGTGCCCCGCGTGTGTTCGCGAGCGAGAAGCAGGCTCCGCCTGGCGCCCCCAGAAGCCGTCCGGCGCAAACAGCGCCTCGATGGCGCGATCGAGCCAGCCGAGGTCGTCGAGGCAATCGAGCAGCGTGTAACGGCGTCGGATCAGGCGCACGCGGCGATAATCGCGCGCGAGCGTTCGAAGCGACATTCCGAGATCGGCCGGATGCACCGGCGCGCCGCATGCCCAAAGGCGGTGCTGAAGCTCGGCCGCGGACATCGCCGCTCGGGACAGGCGGTCGCGAAGCGCCGGCCATTCGCCGCGAAGACGCTGCATCCGCGCCGATCGGCGCACCGAGCCCGCGCGCTTCGCGCGCATCTCGCGCCGCGCGTTCTCGCGGACGGACTCGTGCTCGAATGCGGCATCGATCTCCCTATCGACCGCAGACGCTTCGAGATCGGTTCGGTGCTCGCCGGCGATCGCGCGCGGCGGGTCCTGCGCCACGAACCACTCGTACATCGCCAGCATCGCGATCGCGCCGACGCCGACGCACGCGCCATGCGCGACGGGCTCCCCGTCGACGGCGAGCCGCTCCATCTCCCACACGTGCGCGAACTGATGATCGCTGCCGCTCGCCGGACGCGAATTGCCGTGCGCCTGCATCGCGAAACCCGAGACGAGCAAGCCGGTCACGAGGTCGCGCAGCGCGTCCTGCCGTCGCTGCGCGAGGTCCGCATACACGGCGAGCCAGCGCGCGAGATGATTCTGGACCAAACCGAAGGGCTCGGCTGCGATGCGTTCCTCGCCGAGCGCGTCGGCGAGCATCCAGTCGAGACCGGCCACGAGCTTGCCGGAAAGATCGCCGTATCCCCACGACGCCATTCGCGGCGGCGCGTTCGCGATGACGTCGAGATCGGCAACGATCGCGACGGGCGGCGCGCAGTCGAGCGTGCGCTTGAACCCGTCGTCGAGCAACGCGGCACCGGACGCGGCGTATCCGTCCATCGACGCGGCGGTGGCCACGCACACGTACGGCGTGCCGGCGATGCTCGCCGCGAACTTTGTCACGTCGTTGACGACACCCGAACCGACGGCGAGCGGAAGCAAAAATCCTTCTTTGAGCTGGTCGCCGACGCGGTTCGCGACGTCTCCGCGCGGCTTCACGCGCGGCGATTCGTCGAGGACGATCGGCGCTTGCACGTCGAAGCCGGCGGCCGTCAGCACGGCGAGCGCCCGTTGGCCGGCAGCCGCCATCGTGTTCGGGTCGGCGACGATGACGACGCGGCGCGCGTGGGCGAGCGTCGCGATCGCCGCCGGCAGGCGCGCGAGCGCGCCGACGTCCACGTCGACGCTTCGCGTCACCGTCGCGTGCGCAAGCGCGCGCTGCAACGAGGCGTCCATGTCCCGCGGGTCCCGCTCGTTCACCGCGGTGGGCGGGGCACGCGACGGTCCGGACCCGCGTTGCCATTGCGGCGGCGTCGCGGGCTCACTCGACGCACCTCAACGCCCCCGCAGGCACTCGAGGAGCTCGTCGTGGATCCGGCCGTTCGACGCGATCCGCTGCAGGTCGTCGTCGTTCGCATCGCGTCCATCGAGCCTCGTGACGCGGCCGCCGGCGGCGCGCACGAGCGGCATCGCCGCCGCGTGCGACACGGCGTCGGCCTTGAGCGACACGAACGCGTCGAGGCGTCCCGCGGCGACCAGGCAAAGCTCGAGGCCGCCGGACACGATGATGCGCACGCCGCGCGCCCGCCCGCCGAGTCGGCGAATCGCCTCCGCAGCGCGCGCGACATCGTCCTCGCTGAAGTGCGACGTGAGGATGACCGAGACCACGGCATCGGCGAGCGACGCGCACGACGAAACGCCGACGGCGACGGAATTGATCGTCGCCAGCTCGTCCTCGACGTAGAGCGCGACGACGCCGGCCTCCGGCGCGTGCAAAACGCCGACGCGCGTCACGCCGTCTTCCTGATACGCCATCGTGACGGAGTACCACGGCAGTCGCGACGCATAGTTCACCGTGCCATCCAGCGGGTCCACGATCCAGCGCATCCGCGCGTGCGAACCGCTGGTGCCGGCCTCCTCCGAGACGATCACCGCGTCGGGCGTCAATGCGCGAATGCCGTCGATGACCAGGCGCTCCGACGCGAGATCGGCTTCGGTCACGACGTCGCGCAGTTCCTTGCGCGCGACGTCCAGCGGGCGTTCGTGCATCGCCAGCAGCGTCTGCGCCGCGCGCGCGGCAATCGCCTCGGCGCCGGCCAGCAGTTCCCGATAGCGCGTGTTCACGAAGCGTGCGGAACGGCAGGCCCGTGCCTTCCCGGGTATTCGGGTGGCGGCCTGAAGCTGTGGATGGGACCGTAGTCGCCGACGACCGCCACGTGGCTGACGATGCCGAGCCCGGGCTCGTAGACGTGCAGCGCCAGGCCAGGCGGCTCGTGGATGAAGCGATTGTCGTCGTCGCTAAGGAAGTCGAGCACGACCTGGTGCGCGGTGCTCGGCGCAACGAAGCCGACGGTACCCGCCCAGCGCACGACGATGGGCCGATGGCAATGGCCGGCGACGATGCGCTCGACCTCGGGATGACGCGCGACGAGCGCCGCGAACGTCGGCGACGTCGTGCACAGCATCGTGTCCATCGCCGGCAGCCCGGTGCGAAACGGCGGGTGGTGCATGAAGATCAGCGTCGGCTTCCCGCCGCCGTCGGCGAGCACCCGCGCAAGCCACGCCTCGCGGGCCGCGCAGATCGTGCCGCCGGTCTCGCCGGCGGTGACCGTATCGAGCGCGATCAGCCGTACCGGAAAGTCGTCGACGACGTACTGCAGGAACTCCGGATGCTGCGTCAGGTAGCGATGACGGTCGGCAAGGCACGTGCGCATCACGTCGCGGCGGTCGTGATTGCCGGGAATCAGGAACACGGGCATCGGCAGCTTCGCGAGCGCGTCGCCAACTTCGCCGTACTCCTCGGCGAGGCCGCAGTCGGTCAGGTCGCCCGTCGCAATGACGCAGTCGGGCAGCGGGTCGAGACGGGCGATCGCCGCCACCGCGCTTCGCATCATCTCGTTGGTGTCGATGCCTGCGTACGCGCGCACGCCGGGCGGGCGCGCGTGCAGATCGGTGATTTGCGCGATGATCATCGGTACCTATCTCGAAATGGGCTGCGCAGGCCGACCGTCTCGTCGCGCGCGTGTCACTGCTGCTGCATCAGCGACTGCGTTTCCTTGACGAGCCTGTCGTAGCCCGCCTTCGCATCGATGTCGCCGCGCATCACGCCGTTGATGATCTCGCGCTGCGCGCGCCAGATGCGCACCGAATTGCCACCGGGATAGCCCTGCCATGGCACCGAGCGATCCATCTGCAACGACACCGTGCGGAAATTGGGATTCTCCTGGTAGAACGGGCCGAGGTATTCGGGCCCGGGCGCGAGGAGGTTCGTCGGCAGGTAGCCGGTCGTCTCCACGACGATCTTCTGCGCGATCGGCCCGGTCTCGAACTTGATGAACTCCCACGCCGCCTTCTGCTTCTTCGGATCGTGCGTCGTGATGATCGCCGCGTTGCCGCCGGTCGGCAGGCCGCCCTTCGCCTTGTCGTCGATCGGGAACGTCGTCGAGCGCAGCGTGAACTTGTTGCCGATCAGGTCGGTGACCTGGCGCAGCCGCGCCGGCGTGTCGAAGAAGATGCCGATCCTGCCCGCGATGAACTGCTGGCGCGACTGGTCCCAGTTGATGAGCGGCATGCCGTCCTCGGCGACGAAGCGGCGGAACCGCTCCAGCACTTTCACGCCCAGGCCGGGGCCGCCGAGCGGAACCTTGTTGCCGTCGACGACCGTGCCGCCCGCCTGCAGGATC
>DATIEN010000040.1:0-2430 GCA_035455705.1 Casimicrobiaceae bacterium
AGGTTGCCGACGACCGGGATCATGGCGAGGCCGATCGAGATCAGCACGTAGACGACGAGGATGACGATCCAAGCGCCGGGCGACGCGCTGAAAATGCGCCAGGCTTCGCTCCAGAACGATGCGCCCGCGCTTGCCGGCAGGTGACGCGGTCCGCGCGGCCCTTGCATGCCGGGGGCACCCGGGCCGGGTAGCGGCGGGGATTCGGTGGTCTCCATGGTCTCGCTCCCGTTGACGTGCTAGTGATTTTGGCCCACCCGCCGCAAAAGTACGAGGGGCATTGCAAAATCGGCGCTCGCTACCATCTGGCGTTTTATCTTTCCGATGCCGAAGGTGAGACATGCCGATTCGTGAGCCGGTCCGGTTGGTTCATGCCCGTCGCACGGTCGAAGGCGGCGGCTTTGTCGTCAGGCGACCGTTCCCGACGCCCGAGCTCCCGCTGTTCGACCCTTTTCTGCTGCTGGACGAGATGGGGCCGGTCGATTACGCCGCGGGCCAGGCGGTCGGCGCGCCCGATCATCCGCATCGCGGGTTCGAGACGGTTACCTACTTGCTCGACGGCGAGTTCGAGCACGAGGATTCGGCCGGAAATCGCGGCAAGCTGACGCCGGGCGATATCCAGTGGATGACGGCCGGCCGCGGCGTCGTCCATTCGGAGATGCCGAGCGCGCGGATTCGCCGCGATGGCGGGCGCGTGCACGGCTTCCAGCTTTGGGTCAATCTGCAGGCGCGGGACAAAATGACCGCGCCGCGCTACCAGGACGTGAGCGCCACCGAGCTTCCCGTCGCGAAGACGGCGGATGGCAAGGCGACGGTGAAGGTGATCGCGGGCGAAGCGCTCGGCGTCGCAGCACGCGTCGAAACGCGTACGCCGATCCTGTACTTCGACGTCCTCCTTGAGGCCGGCGGTAATGTTTCTTTGCCGACGCCGACTACGTTCAATACCGCGGTCCACGTCTTCGAGGGGACCGCACGCGTCGGTGGAACGCACGATGCGGAAAGCGGAATGTTCGTCATCCTGGGCGAAGGCGACGCGGTGACGCTCGCGTGCGCGCACGATGCGCGAACACCGGCGCGAATGCTCGTGCTGGGCGGAGCGCCGCTGAACGAGCCGATCGCGCGCTATGGTCCGTTCGTGATGAACACCGAAGCCGAAATCCGCCAGGCAATCGCCGATTATCAAAGCGGGCATTTCGGCGACATCGCCCGGTAGGCAGCAGATTCGAGAGACGAGGAAGCGAGCGTGGACGCGATTCTCGAGCAGTTGCAGGCGCACGGCAGCCTGATCGTCGGCGTCAATGTGTTCCTTCAGCAGCTCGGCCTGCCGATCCCGTCGGTGCCGACGATGATGGTTGCGGGCGCCGTCGCCGCGCAGGGACATCTCAACGGCATCGCGACGTTCGCGATCGCGGTCGTCGCGTCGCTCGTGGCCGATATTCTCTGGTTCTCGGCCGGACGGCGTTACGGCTATCCGGTGCTGCGCTTTCTCTGCCGCGTTTCGTTGTCGCCCGACACGTGCGTGCGGGAAACCGAGGGCATCTTCGAGCGCTGGGGCTTCTTCTCCGTCGTGGTGTCGAAATTCGTGCCGGGCTTTTCGACCGTCGGACCGCCGATTGCCGGCGCTCTCAAGATGCCGTTCGGCGCGTTCACCGTCGCATCTCTCGCGAGCGCGGCGCTGTGGGTGGGCGCGTACATGGGCGTCGGTTACGTCTTCGCGTCGCAGATCGACGTCGTGCTCCGCTGGATGGCCGACCATGCGGCGCTCGCGTTGGCGGTCGTCGTCGCGGCGCTCGCGATTTATGTCGGCTTCAAGGCATTCGAGCGCTATCGACTCGGTCGCTACGTCGACGCCGCGCGCATCACGATCGACGAATTGCGCCAACTGCTGGACGGGGAGCCGCGACCTTTCGTCGTCGACGTCGGCTCGCGCCTCGCGCACCAGTCGCGGCCGCACATTCCCGGCGCGCGCATGCTCGATCTCGACGCGATCGCTCGCGCCGACGATTTCCCGTCCGATCAGGACATCATTCTCTATTGCGCGTGCCCCAACGAAGAATCGGCACGTCGCGCCGCGCAGATCCTGCTCGGCAAGGGTCTCAAGCGCGTTCGGCCGCTGGTCGGCGGCTTGAGCGCGTGGATGGAGGCCGGTCATTCCGTCGAGCACGGCATTCCGGCGACGTTCGTGAAGCCGGTGCCGAGCCACAACTGACGTCTACGCGGGCGGCATCCGGCGCGCATTAACCGCGCCGCGAATGCGCGCCGACAGCGCGATTGGCGCATCGCGCCGCACGAACCAGCGCAGTCGCGCCGTCTCGCCGACCGCGTCGAAGCCGAGGGTATCGAGGAGGTGTGTCACGGTCGCGACGTAGCGTGACGTGCGCTGCACGCGTACGACATACGTCTTCTGTCCGGCTGGTGTCGCCATCAACGACG
>DATIEN010000041.1:0-7633 GCA_035455705.1 Casimicrobiaceae bacterium
ACCTCTTCATCTCTCTCGGCCTTATCGCAGCGCCGGTGCGGATGATCTTCAACCGCTTTGCCGTCTACGTTGCGATGGTGCACGTGCTGCTGCCGTTCATGGTGCTGCCGCTCTTCGCAGTGATGAAGGGCATCTCGCCGACGTATGCGCGCGCCGCATCGTCGCTCGGCGCGCCGCCTGCGACGGCGTTCTTGCGCGTCTACCTGCCGCAGACGCTTCCCGGCGTCGGCGCGGGTTGCCTGATGGTGTTCATCCAGGCGCTCGGCTACTACATCACGCCGGCGCTCGTCGGCGGCGCCGACGACCAGATGATCAGCTACTTCATCGCGTTCTACGCGAGCAGGACGGTGAACTGGGGCATGGCCGCCGCGCTGTCGGCGATCCTGCTCGTCACCACGCTCGCGCTGTACGGCGTCTACGACCGGATGATCGGCCTCGACCGGCTGCGGATGACATGAGCGCGCCGGGCCTCCCCAAGCGCGAATGGGCGCCGCAGCGCGGAGCGCGGAGGCTCGTCGCATGAACTTCGAAACCGCGACCATCGGCCAGCGCGTTACGCGCGTCTTGCTCGCCGGGTTCTCGGTGCTCGTGCTCGCGTTCCTCGTGCTGCCGATCGTGACGATCGTTCCGCTGTCGTTCTCGGCGGGATCGTTCTTCTTCTACCCGCTTCCCGGCTTGAGCCTGCGCTGGTACGAGGACTTCTTCACCTCGTCGTTCTGGCTACCGGCGCTCTGGAACAGCCTGATCGTCGGCACGTCGGTGACGGTCCTCGCAACGCTGCTCGGAACGCTGGCCGCGCTCGGCCTGTGGCGGGGGCGATTCCGCGGACAGGGACTCTTGCTCGCGCTGCTGATTTCGCCGATGGTCGTGCCGGTGGTCATCGTCGCCGTCGGCGTCTACTTCGCCTTCGCGCCGCTCGGCCTCACCGACGGCTACGCGGGCCTCATCCTCGCGCACACCGCGCTTGCTGCGCCGTTCGTCGTCGTAACCGTGCTCGCCGCGCTGTCGGGCTTCGATCGCACGCTGCTCCGCGCGTCGGAAAGCCTCGGGGCCACGCCGCTCGCGACGTTCCGCCGCGTCATGCTGCCGCTGATCCTTCCCGGCGTGCTGTCGGGCGCGGTGTTCGCGTTCGCGGCGTCGTTCGACGAGGTCGTCGTCGCGCTGCTCGTCGCCGGGCCTGGCCAGCGGACGCTGCCGCGACAGATGTTCTCGGGCATCAACGACAGCATCAGCCTGACGATCACCGCCGCGGCGACGATGCTGATCGCGATCTCGATCGCGTTCATGGCGCTCGTGACCTGGTTGCAACGACGAAGCCGCCGCCTCGCGTCCGGCTGACGCGCGGCCGACCCGCGCACCTTCCGGCGCGGATGTCAGCGAACCATCGGCAGGTCGAGCCCGCGCTCGTGCGCGCAGGCGATCGCGTCGTCGTAGCCGGCATCGGCATGCCGCATGACGCCGCTCCCCGGATCGTTCCACAACACGCGCTCGATGCGTTGCGCGGCCGCGTCGGTACCGTCGCAGACGATGACGACGCCCGCATGCTGCGAGTAGCCCATGCCGACGCCGCCGCCGTGGTGGAAGCTCACCCACGTGGCGCCGCTCGCCGTGTTGAGCAGTGCGTTCAGGAGCGGCCAGTCGGAAACGGCGTCCGATCCGTCGCGCATCGCTTCCGTCTCCCGGTTGGGCGAGGCGACGGAGCCGCTGTCAAGGTGATCGCGGCCGATCACGATGGGCGCCTTCAACTCGCCGCTTCGCACCATCGCATTGAACGCGAGACCCGCGAGGTGACGCTCGCCGAGGCCGAGCCAGCAGATGCGCGCGGGCAATCCCTGGAAGGCGATCCGCTGCCCCGCCATGTCGAGCCAGCGATGCAGATGCGCGTCGCCGGGAAACAGTTCCTTGAGCTTCGCATCCGTCCTGCGGATGTCCCCGGGATCGCCGGAGAGCGCCACCCATCGGAACGGTCCCTTGCCGCGGCAGAACAACGGTCGGATATACGCCGGCACGAATCCCGGGAAGTCGAATGCGTTCGCGACGCCGCGATCGAACGCGACCTGCCGGATGTTGTTGCCGTAGTCGAACGTCGGCACGCCGGCCGCCTGCAGCGCGAGCATCGCGCGAACCTGCGTCGCGCAACCCGCTGCAGCGGCCTCGCGCAACGCCGCGTGCTTCGTCGGATCGGCCTGCGCATCGCGCCAGCGTTCGAGGCTCCAGCCGGGCGGCAGGTAGCCGTTGACGAGATCGTGTGCCGACGTCTGATCCGTCAGAAGATCGGGCCGCACGCCGCGCTCGACCATCGCCGGCAGCACTTCCGCCGCGTTGCCGAGCAAACCGATCGACACCGCCTCGCCTTGCTTCGCGTAGCGGGCGACGCGAGCGAGCGCGTCGTCGAGGCCATCCGCCTGTTGGTCGAGATAGCGCGTGCGAAGACGCGCATCGATGCGGCTCTGCTGGCATTCGACGGTCAGCGAGCATGCGCCGGCGAACGACGCGGCGAGCGGCTGCGCGCCGCCCATGCCGCCGAGTCCGGCGGACAGGATCCAGCGGCCGCGCAGGTCGCCGCCGTAATGCCGTCGCCCGGCCTCGACGAACGTCTCGTACGTTCCCTGCACGATGCCCTGGCTGCCGATGTAGATCCACGAGCCGGCCGTCATCTGACCGAACATCATCAGGCCCTTGCGATCGAGCTCGTCGAAGTGCTCCCACGTCGCCCACTTGGGCACCAGGTTCGAGTTGGCGATCAGCACGCGCGGCGCGTCGGCGTGGGTGCGAAAGATGCCGACCGGCTTGCCGCTCTGGATCAGCAGCGTGTGGTCGGGCCGGAGGCGGCGCAGGCTCGCAAGGATGGCGTCGAAGCATTCCCAATTTCGCGCGGCCCTGCCGATGCCGCCATAGACGACGAGCGCATCGGGATTCTCCGCGACCTCGCAGTCGAGGTTGTTCTGGATCATCCGGTACGGCGCCTCGATCAGCCAGTTGGCGCACGCGATTTCCGCGCCGCGCGGCGCGCGAACGCTGCGCGCGGCGTGCCGGGAAACGGACGTATCGTTCATGCGGATCTCCGGGCCCTCGTGCGATGCTTCACTCTACTTGCGTAGACAAGTCTAGGCAAGTAGAGTGGCGCGGCACGCCGCGCACGACAGGAACCGGATAATGACGCCACCGGTTCGCTGACAGCCAGGCCTGCCGCGAAGGTTCCGTCACAATGACGGTCCCCGGAACACGGCGACGTTCGTCGCGCATTCATGGATATCGGGCGAAACGAGAGACCCGGGCGGCACGGCCGCGCGGCGCAGCGATGAACGCTCCGCCCAGAAGGATCGTCGTCGGCATCAGCGGTGCATCCGGCATCGTCTACGGCATCCGGCTGCTCCAGGTGCTGCGCGAGCTCGACTACGAGACGCATCTCGTGATGACGCGCTCCGCGCGGCTCACGCTGTCGTACGAGACGGCCTGGAAGCCGGCCGACGTCGAGGCGCTCGCGTCCGCGCATCATCGCAACGAGGACGTGGCCGCGCCCATTTCGAGCGGATCGTTTCGCACCTTGGGGATGGTCGTCGCGCCGTGCTCGATCCGCAGCCTGTCGGAGATCGCGACCGGCGTCACGTCGGGACTGTTGACGCGTGCGGCAGACGTCGTGCTGAAGGAGCGGCGACGTCTCGTGCTGCTCGTGCGCGAGACGCCGCTGCACCTCGGGCACCTGCGCAGCATGACCCAGGCGACCGAGATCGGCGCGATCGTGATGCCGCCGGTCCCCGCGCTCTACAACCGCCCGCAAACCGTCGACGACATCGTGAACCACAGCGTCGGCCGCGTGCTCGATCTCTTCGGCATCGACAACGCGCTGGTGCGGCGCTGGGGCGAAGCGGAAGGCGAAGCGCGCGACCCGGCGGTCACGGGGCAGAAGGCGTAAGGCGTACCGTGGCGCGGTCGACGGCCATCGCCTCGCGTGCGCGGCTCGCGCTCGGCAACGCGCCGCTGCCGCTCGCCGATCTGCGGCGCGTCTACCGTAACGAGGTCGACGTCGCGCTCGACGAGGCCGCCGTCCCGGCGCTCACGCGCTCGCATGCGCTGGTGGAGAAAATCGCGGATGCCGACGAGGCCGTCTATGGCATCAACACCGGCTTCGGCAAGCTCGCGCAGACGAAGATCGCGCACGAGCGCCTTGCCGAGTTGCAGCGCAACCTGGTGCTCTCGCACAGCGCGGGTGTCGGGGCGCCGCTGCCGCCCGGCGTGGTCCGCCTGGTGCTCGTCACCAAGGCGCTCGGATTGGCGCGCGGATTCTCGGGCGTGCGCGCCGAGGTCGTCCGCGCGCTGATCGGACTCGCCAACGCCGGCGTGCTGCCGCGCATTCCGAGCAAGGGATCGGTCGGCGCGTCCGGCGATCTCGCGCCGCTCGCGCATCTCGCGCGGGTCCTGATCGGTGAAGGCGAGGTCTTCGCCGGGGACCAGGCCGTGCCGGCTTGCGAGGGATTGTGGCGTGCGGGATTGGCGCCGCTCGTGCTCGGTCCCAAGGAGGGCCTCGCGCTCGTGAACGGCACGCAGGTCTCGACGTCGCTCGCGCTCGCCGCGCTGTTCGACGCGGAGAACGTCTTCGCCGCCGCGCTCGTCGCGAGCGCGCTGTCGCTGGAGGCGATCAAGGGCTCGGTGCGGCCGCTCGATCCGCGCATTCACGAGGCGCGCGGCCAACGCGGGCAGATCGACGTCGCGGCGGCGCTGCGCGCGCTGCTCGAGGGCAGCGGGATCGTGCCGTCGCATGCGAACTGCGGCCGCGTGCAGGACCCGTATTCGATCCGCTGCGTCCCGCAGGTGATGGGCGCATGCCTCGACAACCTGCGTCACGCTGCGCGCGTGCTCGAGATCGAGGCGAACGGCGCGTCGGACAATCCGCTCGTGTTCGGCGACACGGGAGACGTCGTGTCCGGCGGCAACTTCCACGCCGAGCCCGTCGCGTTCGCCGCCGACATCCTCGCGCTCGCGATCGCGGAGATCGGCGCGATCTCCGAGCGCCGCATCGCGCTTCTGATCGACGCGACGCTGTCGGGACTGCCGCCGTTTTTGGTGCGCGAGGGCGGCATCAACTCGGGCTTCATGGTGCCGCAGGTGACCGCGGCCGCCCTCGCTTCCGAGAACAAGTCGCTCGCCCATCCGGCGAGCGTCGACAGCCTCCCGACGTCTGCGAACCAGGAAGACCACGTCTCGATGGCGACGTATGCGGCGCGGCGCCTGTTCGAGATGATCGACAACACCGCAGGGATCGTCGGCATCGAGGCGATGGCCGCGGCGCAGGGCCTCGACTTCCTGCGGCCGCTCGCGAGCTCGGCGCTCGTCGAGCGTGCCCACGCCGAGATTCGCGCGCGAGTCGCATTCGTCGAGCGCGATCGCGAGTTCGCGCCCGACATCGAGACGATGCGGCGCTGGGCGCTGCGCGAGGAATGGCCGGGGCCGATCGCGGCGCTGTTGCCGAGCCGGGCATGAGCGCGAAGGAGGTCCGACGTGCGAAGCGCGGACGGTAGCCCAGTGACCGCCGACGGCGTCTGGCGCAACCTGCGCGTGGCGCCCGGCGCGCTCGACGATCCTTCGCTCGCAGCGGCGAACGCCGTCGTCGTCCGCGACGGCGCGATCGCCTGGCTCGGCGACGAAGGCGCGGTGCCGCCCGCTTTTGCATCGATGCGCCGGCACGAGGCGCGCAATTCGCTCGTCACGCCGGGACTCGTTGACTGCCACACGCACCTCGTCTACGGCGGCGACCGCGCGAACGAGTTTGGCCTTCGACTCGCCGGAGCGAGCTATGCCCAAATCGCGGCGCGCGGCGGCGGCATCGTCTCCACGGTCCGGGCGACGCGGGCGGCGAGCGAGGACGAGCTGTTCGAGTCGGCATCCGCTCGCCTCGCACACCTGCTCGCCGAAGGCGTTTGCGCGCTCGAGATCAAGTCCGGCTACGGGCTCGACCTGCCGACCGAGCGCAAGCAATTGCGGGTCGCGCGACGACTGGGAGAGGCGCACGGCGTCACCGTCCGGACGTCCTTCCTGGGTGCGCATGCATTGCCGCCCGAGTACGCCGGTCGCGCCGACGCCTACGTCGACCGGGTCTGCGGCGAGATGCTGCCGGCGCTCGCCGAAGAGGGCCTCGTCGACGCCGTCGACGCCTTCTGCGAATCGATCGCATTCTCCCGCGCGCAGACGGAGCGCGTGTTCGAAGCGGCGGAGCGCGTCGGCTTGCCGGTCAAGCTGCATGCCGAGCAGCTCTCGGACATGGACGGCGCCGCGCTCGCCGCGGCTCATCGCGCACTCTCGGCCGATCACCTCGAGTATCTTTCACCTCGGGGCATCGACGCGATGCGCGCCGCGGGAACGGTTGCCGTGCTGCTGCCCGGCGCCTTCTACTTCCTGCGGGAAACGAAGCGGCCGCCGGTCGCGGCACTGCGGGAGGCGGGCGTGCCGATCGCCATCGCAACCGACCACAATCCCGGCACGTCGCCGCTTCTGTCGCTTCTGACCGCCATGCACATGGCCTGCACGCTGTTCGGCCTGACGGTTGCGGAGATGATCGCCGCGGTCACGCGCAACGCGGCGCGCGCGCTGGACCTCGAGGCGACGCATGGCTCACTCGGAGTCTCCCGGCCGGCGAATTTCGTGCTGTGGAGCATCGACGCGGTCGACGCGCTGGCGTACTGGCTGGGGCCGCGACCGGTCGCGACGATCGTGCGCAACGGCCGCATCCTCGTGAACCCGGAAACGACGAAGGAAACATGAGCACGACAGGCAAGGCGTCGATGCGCGAATACATGCAAACGCTCCGCGCACGCGGAGAGCTGCTCGAGGTCGAGCGGGAGGTGGATCCGAAGCACGAGCTCGCGGCCGTCACGTCGGCCGCGCATCGGCGATGGGGCAAGCCGATCCTGTTCCACAAGGTCAGGAACACGAAGCTGCCCGTGCTGACGAGCATCTACGGCTCGCGCGAGCGTCTCGCGGAAATCCTCGGCATAGGGCCCGACGACTTCTGTCGCAAATGGAACGACCTCGCGACGGTCGCGGATCGGCGCGATGTCACGCTGAAGCCGGCCGCAAAGCCGCCTGGCGATCTTGCCGAGTGCAAGCTCTCCGACCTGCCGCTCATCACCTATTCGGAGCGCGATGCGGCACCGTATTTCACCTCGGCGATGTTCCTCGCGCACGAGCCCGAGACCGGCGTGCGCAACCTGTCGTTCCATCGCTCGATGTACGTGAGCGATCAGGAATTGCGCTGCCGGCTCGCGCCCCGGCATCACCTGACGATATACCACGAGAAAGCCGAGAAGACGGGAAAGCCGCTCGAGGCGGCGATGCTGATCGGTCCGCCGCCGACCGCGTTCCTGACGGCGGCATCGCCGTTGCCGTACGACGCCGACGAGCTCGAGATCGCGGCGAAGCTCGCCGGCGAAACGATCGAGATGCGGCCCTGCCGGCATATCGACATGATGGTGCCCGCGTCCACCGAAATCGTGATCGAGGGACGGTTCCTGCCGAACGTGCGCCGCGACGAAGGCCCGTTCGGCGAGTTCATGGGCTACTACACGCCGGTGGGCCAGAACGCCGTGTTCGAGGTGCTCGGCGTGACGCGCCGCTCCGATGCGATCTTCCACAGCAT
>DATIEN010000042.1:0-9405 GCA_035455705.1 Casimicrobiaceae bacterium
ACTGCCTTGCAGCGACCCGAACGGCGCGACGCGCCGCTCGTCGTGTTCCTGCACGAGGGGCTTGGGTCGGTCGCCATGTGGAAGGACTATCCGCAACGGCTCTGCGATGCAGGCGGCTATCGCGGCCTCGTGCTGTCGCGAGAAGGCTATGGGCGCTCGACGCCGCGCGCGCCCGGGGCGCGCTGGCCGGTCGACTTCATGCATCGCCAGGCCCGCGACGTGCTGCCGCGCGTGTTCGCGCGGCTCGGCGTCGGAGTGAATGGCGAAGTGCCGTGGCTCTTCGGCCACAGCGACGGCGGCTCGATCGCGCTGATTTACGCGGCGACGTTCCCGCGCACGGTCGCCGGCCTCGTCGTCGTCGCGCCGCACATCTTCGTCGAGGACGTGTCGATCCGCAGCATCGAGGCCGCGCGGCAGGCGTACCGATCGACGGGTCTGCGCGCCCGGCTCGCCCGCTACCATGACGATCCGGATTCCGCGTTCTTCGGCTGGAACGACGTGTGGCTCGATCCTGCCTTTCGCGGCTTTTCGATCCGGGGACTGCTCGGCCGCATCGAATGCCCGATACTCGCGATTCAGGGGACCGACGACGAGTACGGCACGCTGGCGCAGATCACGGGTATCCATGAGCACGCGCCGCAGACCGAGCTCGCGGTGCTCGACCGGTGCCGTCATTCGCCGCACCGGGACCAGCCCGAAGCGCTCACGTCGGCCGTAACCGCTTTCATCGCGCGCCACTGGGAGCGCGCGCTCAACCGGGGGGAAGTGTGATGATGCAACGCCGCAGAACGCTCGTATCGGCCGTGCTCGCAGCCGCGCTGGGCCTGGGCGCCGCGGACGCCGCTGCGCAAGCGAAGATCAAGGTCGGCTTCATGCTGCCGTACACCGGCACTTACGCGGCGCTCGGCACCGCGATCGAGAACGGCTTCAGGCTCTACGTCCAGGAACGCGGCGGCAAGCTCGGCGGCCGCGAGCTCGAATACTTCAAGGTGGACGACGAGTCGGAGCCCTCGAAAGCGGTCGACAACATCAACAAGCTGATCAAGCGCGACAACGTCGACGTGGTCGTCGGCACCGTGCACAGCGGCGTCGCGATGGCGATGGCGAAGGTCGCGCGCGATACGAATACGCTGCTCGTGATTCCCAACGCCGGCGCCGAAGCGGTGACGGGACCCATGTGCGCGCCGAACATCTTCCGAAGCTCGTTCTCGAACTGGCAGCCCGGCTACGCGATGGGCACGGTGGCCGGCGAGCGCGGCGCGAAGAAGGTCGTCACGATCACGTGGAAGTACGCGGCGGGCGACGAGTCCGTCGAGGGCTTCAAGGAAGGCCTGAAGGCGTCCGGTGGCGAGGTCGTCAAGGACCTGACGCTGCCGTTTCCCAACGTCGAGTTCCAGGCGCTGCTCACCGACATCGCGGCGACCAAGCCCGATGCGGTCTATGCGTTTTTCGCCGGCGGCGGCGCCGTGAAGTTCGTCAAGGACTACGCGGCGGCGGGCCTCAACAAGACGATCCCGCTGTACGGTCCCGGCTTCCTCACCGACGGAACGCTCGAGGCGCAGGGCGCCGCGGCGCAAGGCATGCTGACGACGCTGCACTACGCCGACGGGCTCGACGTGCCGAAGGACAAGGCGTTCCGCGCCGACTACGCCAAGACGTACAAGGCGATGCCCGACGTCTACGCGGTGCAGGGTTACGACGCGGCGCAGATGCTCGGGGCCGGACTCGATGCGGTGAAGGGCGACCTGTCGAAGCGCAACGACGTCGTGGCGGCGATGGAGAAGGCGCGGATCGACAGCCCCCGCGGCCCGTTCACGCTGTCGAAGTCCCACAACCCCGTGCAGGACATCTATTTGCGCAAGGTCTCCGGCACCGAGAACCGCTACGAAGGCGTCGCTGTGAAGGCGCTCGCCGATCCTTCCAAAGGATGCGGAATGTAGCGAGGACGGCGCACACGGCTGCTCATGAGCGTCGCCGTCTTCCTCGTCCAGTGCCTGAACGCGGTCCAGTACGGACTGCTGCTGTTCCTGGTGGCGAGCGGCCTCACGCTGATCTTCGGCATCCTCGGCGTCATCAACCTCGCGCACGGCAGCTTCTACATGGTCGGCGCGTACCTCGCCTATGCGCTCGCGCCGCTGGTCGCCGCGCAGTCGGGCGGCGGCTTCGCGGCGGCGCTCGCGATCGGCATCGTCCTGTCGATCGCGTTCGGCTACCTGCTCGAATGGGTGTTCGTGAGCTACCTCTACGAGCGCGATCACCTGCAGCAGGTGCTGATGACGTACGGGCTGATCCTCGTCTTCGAGGAGCTCCGCAGCATCCTGCTCGGCGACGACGTGCACGGCGTCGCGGTGCCGGCCTGGCTCGCCGGCAGCGTGCCGCTCGGCGGCGTGATGACGTACCCGATCTATCGGCTGTTCATGTCGGGCGCCTGCCTGCTCGTCGCGCTCGCGCTCTACGCGGTGATTGCGCGAACGCGCGTCGGCATGGCGATCCGCGCGGGCGCCAGCAATCGCGAGATGGTGCAGGCGCTCGGCGTCGACATCCGCCTGCTGTACCGGATCGTGTTCGCGGCCGGCGTCGCCCTCGCCGTCTTCGCAGGGATGCTCGCCGCGCCGGTCACGTCGGTCTATCCCGGAATGGGCAACCAGGTATTGATCGTGTCGTTCGTCGTCGTCGTGATCGGCGGCATCGGATCGATCCGCGGCGCGCTGCTCGCGTCGCTCCTCGTCGGCTTCGTCGACACGTTCGGCAACGTGTTCCTGCCGCAGGTGGCCGGCGCACTCGTCTACGTGCTGATGGCGGCGATCCTGCTGTGGCGTCCCCAAGGCCTCTTCCGTACCGGCTGACGATGAAGCTGCCGCGCTTCGGGACCCACGTGCGCGAGGTCGCCGCATGGCGCGGCTGGCCGCTCGCCGTCGCGCTGTTCGCGCTCGCGCTGTTTCCGCACGTCGGAGGCGGTTTCTACGTCGATCTCGTGCTGACGACGATGATCCTGTCGATCTTTGCGCTGTCGCTCGAGCTTCTCGTCGGCCGCACCGGACTCGTCTCGTTCGGCCATGCGGCGTTCTTCGGCATCGCGGCGTATGCGACGGTGCTGCTGTCGCCTTCCGCCGCAGCGCCGTCGCTCGCCTGGCTTCTGCCGTCGGCGCTCGCGCTCGCCGCCCTCGCCGCTGCGGTGATCGGCGCCTTCTGCCTCCGCGCACGCGGCGTCTACTTCATCATGGTCACGCTCGCCTTCGCGCAGATGACCTACTTCGTGTTCCACGACATGAAGTTCGCCGGCGGCAGCGATGGCCTCTATCTGAACGTGAAGCCGCGGCTCGCGATCGGCGGCGTCACGCTCGTCGACCTGCGCGATCCGCTCGCCTTCTATTACGCGACGCTCGCGCTCCTCGTGCTCGTCTATGCGCTGCTCGCTGCGATCGGCCGCTCGCGCTTCGGTCACGCGCTCGCCGGCATTCACGCGAACGAGCAGCGAATGCGCGCGGCCGGGTACTCGACGTATGGCTACAAGCTCGCGGCCTTCACGCTGGCCGGCGGACTCGCCGGCATCGCCGGCTTCCTGCATGCGGTCAAGGACGGCTTCGTGAGTCCCGAGATCCTCGCGTGGCATCAATCGGGCACCGTGCTCCTCATGCTGATCCTCGGCGGGATCGGCACGCTGCGCGGCGCCGTCCTCGGCGCGTTCGCGTTCGTGCTGCTGAAGGAGCTGTTCCAGTCGGAGGCGCTTTTCGGCGCATTCGCCAGGCATTGGCAGCTGCCGCTCGGGCTTGCGATCATCGCCTGCGTCGCCCTGATGCCGAAGGGCATCGTCGCGTTGCCGACGCAGCTGCGGCGCATCCGCGCTCCGTTACTGCATGCCGGCTGAGGTTCTCCTCGAATCGATCGAGCTGTCGCGGCGATTCGGCGGCGTGCTCGCCGTCGATCGCGCGTCGATCACGCTCGCGCGCGGCGAAGTGCACGCGCTGATCGGCACCAACGGCGCCGGCAAGTCGACGCTCGTCGACGTGCTCTGCGGGGAAATTCCACCGACCGGCGGCAGCGTCCGGCTCGCGGGCCGCGACGTCACGCGCTGGCCCCAACCGCGTCGCGCGCGAGCGGGTCTCGGCCGCAGCTACCAGCGCACGACGATCTTTTCGCGATCGAGCGTCCTCGAGAACTGCCGTCTCGCGGCACAGGCGCATTTCCAGCGTCCGTCGGACCTGTGGCGCGACGCGACCCGTTGCCGCGACGCGACCGGCGCAGCCGAACAGGCGATCGCGCAGGCGGGCCTCTCCGCGCAGACGCACCGGATCGCGGGAACCCTTTCGCACGGCCAGAAGCGCCAGCTCGAGATCGCGATGTGCCTCGCCACCGCGCCGAGCGTGCTCCTCCTCGACGAGCCGCTCGCCGGTATGGGCCCGGAGGAAACCGAGCGCATGCTGGCCCTTCTCGAGGCGTTGAAGCCCGGCCACGCGATCCTCCTCGTCGAGCACGACATGGATGCGGTCTTCCGCATCGCCGCCCGGATCACGGTGATGGTGAGCGGCCGCGTCATCGCGACCGGCGAACCCGAGGCGATCCGAGGCAACGCCGACGTGCAGAGCGCCTACCTCGGGGAGTCGGACGACGTGCCGCAACTCGCGGGCAACGGCTGATGGCTGCCGTCGTGCGTCCGCCGCGCTCCAGCGCGACGGCGATCAGCGCGCTGATCGAAGCGCGCGACCTGCACGCGCACTACGCGGAAAGTCACGTGCTGCGCGGCGTCTCGCTCGCGATCAACACCGGCGAGTCGCTCGGCCTTCTCGGCCGCAACGGCATGGGCAAGACGACGCTGATCCGCGCGCTGTTGGGCCTCGTGCGCACGAGCGCAGGCTCGGTGCTCGTACACGGCCGCGACTGCACCGGCGATGCGCCGCACGAGATGGCCCGCAAGGGCATCGCCTACGTGCCGGAAGGGCGCGGCATCTTTCCGACGCTCAGCGTGCGCGAGAACCTGCTGTTCGCTGCGCGCCCGTCGCACGACCCGAACGGCGGGTGGACGTACGCGCGCGTTCTCGAGAGGTTCCCGCAGCTGCGGGCGCGGCTCGCGAGCCGCGGCCACCAGCTGTCCGGCGGCGAGCAGCAGATGCTCGCGATCGGCCGCGCGCTGATGACCAATCCCGAGCTTCTGATCCTCGACGAGGCGACCGAGGGCCTCGCGCCGCAGGTCGTTCGCGACATCTGGCGAATCGTCGGCGAGATACGCCAGACGGGCATCGCGTCGCTGATCGTCGATCGCAACTATCGCCTCGTGCTCGCGCACACCGATCGCGCGATCGTGCTCGAGAAGGGTCTCGTCGTGCTGGAAGGCTGGTCGGCGTCGCTCGCCCAGCGCAGCGACGCGCTCGCGCGGCACCTCGGCGTCTGACCGCCTCGCGCGTCAGTCGCCGCCCTTGCTGATCGCGACCGCCCGCGCGTAAAGGACCTCGCGCGCGATCCCGGTCGCCTCGGCGGCGACCCGCGCGGCTCGCGCCGGCGGCAGCTCGGCGACGAGCGCGGCAAGCAGCCGTTGCACGTCCGGCGAAAGCGCTTCGGGGACATCTTCGTTCGCGGGAGCGTCGACGACCAGCACGAACTCGCCGCGCGCGCGGTTGGCGTCCTCGTCGAGCCAGGCGCGCGCCGTTGCGAGCGGCATCGACGCGATCGTTTCGAACGCCTTCGTGATCTCGCGTGCGATGACGACCGTGCGCCGCGCCTCGAGCGCGGCCGCGAGCGCCTCGACCGTCGCGACGATCCGATGCGGCGCCTCGTAGAAAACGAGCGCGACCGGCCACGCGGCGACGGCCGCGATGGCCTCGCGGCGCGCCTTCGGCTGCGCCGGAAGGAAGCCGACGAACGCGAAGCGCTCGGCGAGAAGCCCTGCCGCGGAAATCGCGGCGGCGAGTGCGCTCGGACCCGGAATCGGCACGATGCGATGGCCCGCTTCGCGCGCCGCGCGAACGAGGCGCGCCCCGGGATCGCTGATGCCCGGGGTGCCGGCGTCGGTGACGAACGCGACGCTTCTCCCGTCGCGAAGCGCCGCCACGATCGTGGCCGTCTCGCGGGCCTCGTTGTGCCGATGCACGGCGCGCGCACGCGTCGCGATGCCGTAGCGCGCAAGCAGCGTCGCCGTCACGCGCGTATCCTCGGCGGCCACGACATCCGCGCTCGCGAGGATGTCGAGTGCGCGCAGCGTGACGTCGCGCAGGTTCCCGATCGGCGTCGCGACCACATATAATGAGCCGCCCTCCGCGCGAAACACCGCTTCGTGCACCGAGGGCGCCGTCCCCTTCCCTCCCGTCATGGCTCCGCGTCTCCGCTCGTCGACCGTTGCGCGTCTTGCGCGCCGCACCGTTTGCGCAATGGCGGCGATCGCGTTCGCCGCCGGCGCATTGTCGTGCGCATCGGTGCGCCCGGCAACCCGCGTGCATGCGCTTCCGCCGCCCGCGGTTGGAGCGCCGGTGGAACCCAGTCCGCTCGAGACCTATTCGCCGCCGCCGCCGCTCGTCGCGGCGCCACCGGGTCTCGATGAAACGCCCTCGAGCGAAGCGCCGCCGGCCGCTGCGATCGTCGCGCCGTCGCCGCCCGCTGCGGCGATGCCGGCGCCGCCTTCGAGCAATCGGATCGCGCTCGTGCTGCCGCTCGACGAGCCCGCCTTCGCACGCGCCGCGAGTGCCGTGCGCGACGGCTTCCTCGATGCGGCCGCGGCCGCCGGAAGGGGCAACGATTGCGTGGTGATCGCGCATCGCGGCGGCGACGATGTCGTCGGCGCATTCGAAATCGCCCGCGAGAAGGGCGTGCAGGTCGCCGTGGGTCCGCTCGTGCGCGACGATCTGAAGACGCTGGCGAGCGCGACGGTGACGCTGCCGTGGACGCTTGCGCTCAATCAACTCGACGACGGCACGCCGCTGCCGCCGGCGATCTACGCATTCCCGCTGACCGTGGAAAGCGACGGCCGCACGCTCGCGAAGCGCGCACGTGCGAGCGTCGCGGCGCCGATCGACGTCATCCAGGGCGACTCGCCGTTGATGAAGCGCCTTGCGTCATCGTTCGCGATCGAGTGGACCGGCAGCGGCGGTTCGCCGCCTTCGGTGCTGCGCTTCGAACCGTCGCCCGACGCGCTCGGCGAACTGCGCAAGACCCTGGGCCGCAATCCGCCGCGCGCCGTGTTGCTCGCGGTCACCGGCGATCATGCGGCGCTCGTCAAGCCGTTCATCGGCAACGTCTTGGCGTATGCGAGCGGCCTCGTCTTCGAGCGGCCGAACCCGGCGGTCGCACGCGATCTCGACGACGTGCGCGTCGTGGAGATCCCCTGGCTGCTCACGCCTGACGCGCCGCAATTCGCTTCGATCCCGCACCGCGACTTCGACAGCGACGCGCTCGCCCGCCTCTACGCGCTCGGCCACGACGCATTCACGATCGCCGCGGCGTTCCACGACGGACCGCCCGACCGTTTCGAGGTCGACGGCGCGACCGGCCACGTCACGCTCGTCCCCGGCCACCTTTTCCAGCGCGAGGCCATGCTCGGCGTCTATCGCGACGGGCGCCTCGTGCCGCTCGACTCGACGCCTTGACGAGCGCCGGGGCCGCCGCCGAGACACTCGCCGCGGAGTACCTGATGCGGCAGGGGCTTGTGATCGTCGCGCGCAACTTCCGCACGCGCGCCGGGGAAATCGACCTGATCGCGCGCGACGGCGAAACGCTGGTGTTCGTCGAGGTGCGCATGCGCCGGGCGGCGAGTCACGGCGGCGCCGTCGGCAGCATCACCGCCGAAAAGCGCCGGCGGCTCGTCGCGGCCGCCAATGGCTATCTCGCGATGCTGCGCCGCGAGCCGCCCTGCCGGTTCGACGCGATCCTGATGCGCACGCTCGATCCGGCGACGATCGAGTGGCGGCGGGATGTGGTACAGGTCGACTGACCCGCCCTTCGCGTCGCACTCGCCATTCCACGGCGCGAATCCCCCAGGGGAGCAACGCAGCGGCGAAGCCGCAAGCGCGGGGATCATGACCACTGATAGAATCTCGCGCGCGATGATCGATCACCTGGAGCGCATCCGCGCGCATTTCAACGACAGCGCGACGCTGAAGCAGGCGGCCGCGCAGACGATGGCGGCGCCGATCGCCCGCGCGGGCGCCATCCTGACCGACTGCCTGTTCGCCGACGGCAAGATCCTCTCGTGCGGCAATGGCGGCTCGGCCGCCGACGCGCAGCATTTCGCCGCGGAGCTCGTGGGTCGCTTCGAGCGTGAGCGTCCCGAGCTGCCCGCGATCGCGCTCACCACCGACACGTCGCTGCTCACCGCCGTCGCCAACGACTATTCATTCGAGCAGGTTTTCGCAAAGCAGGTGCGAGCGCTCGGCGCCAAGGGCGACGTCCTGCTCGCGATCTCGACGTCCGGCAATTCGCCGAACGTCGTCGCCGCGATCCTCGCCGCGCACGAGCGGGATATGCGCGTGGTCGCGCTCACCGGCAAGGGCGGCGGCCGCATCGGCGAACTTCTCGCGCCCGAGGACGTCCACCTGTGCGTTCCGCACGAGCGCACGATGCGCATCCAGGAAGTTCACCTGCTCACGATTCATTGCCTGTGTGACGTCGTCGACGCCACGCTTCTGGGAGACGATGCATGAGGAAGTCGCCGTTGCTCGCCGTGTTCGCGTTCGCCGTCACCGCGTCGCCGCTACTGTCCGGCTGCGTGACGCTCGTGATCGGCGCCGCCGTCGCAGGGACCGCGATGGTGGTCGCCGACCGCCGCTCGGTCGGCGCGCAGGCCGACGACGAGTCGATCGAGCTCAAGATCTCGAACAACATCGGCGGATCGTTCGGCGACCGCGTGCACGTGAACGCAACGAGCTACAACGGCATCGTGCTCCTGACGGGTGAAGTGCCGACGGCCGAGCTCAAGACCCAGGTCGAGCAGATCGCCCGCACGACGCCGAAGGTGCGTCGTGTCGACGACGAGCTCGCGGTAGGCGCGGTGACGAGCCTTGGCGCCCGCAGCAACGACTCGTACATCACCTCGAAGGTGAAGGCGCGCTTCGTCGAGGCAAACAAATTTCCGCCGAATCGCGTGAAAGTCGTCACCGAGCGTGAAGTCGTCTACCTGATGGGGCTCGTGACGCACGCCGAAGGCGACGCGGCCGCGCAAATCGCCGCGACGACGTCGGGCGTGATCCGCGTCGTCAAGCTGTTCGAATATCTCGACTAGCACGGTGCAGGGCCGCCCCAAGCGCGAACAGGCCCCGAAGCGCGAAAGCGCGGAGGGTCGTTCAACCACGGCACCCGCGGCGATCCTCCCGGAACCGCGCTACCCGGCGAAGATCACCGACGCGGGCACCGCGCTCGCGCGGATTGCGACGCTGTCGCGGCCGCTCGTCTTCACCAACGGCGTGTTCGACCTCCTGCATC
>DATIEN010000043.1:0-7092 GCA_035455705.1 Casimicrobiaceae bacterium
CGCGGTCGCGACGGACGCGAAGACGGCCGCGATGGTCGAGGTGAACTGCGAGACCGACTTCGTCGCGAAGAACGACGAGTTTCGCGCGTTCGCGAACCAGGTCGCACAGGTCGTGATGCGCGAGCAGCCCGCCGACGTCGAGGCGCTCGGCGGCCGTACGCTCGATTCGGGCGAAACCGTCGAGGCGCGCCGCGTCGCGCTCGTGCAGAAGATCGGCGAGAACGTGACGATCCGCCGCTTCGTGCGGCTCGCCGCGGAGGGACGCATCGCGTCGTACGTGCACGGCACGAAGATCGGCGTGCTCGTCGACTACACCGGCGGCAACGAGGCGCTCGGCAAGGACCTCGCGATGCACATCGCGGCGACGAAGCCGATCGCCGTGTCGCGCGAGCAGGTTCCCGTCGACGTCGTCGAGAAGGAGCGCGCGATCGCCGCGGCGCGTGCGGCCGAATCGGGCAAGCCTGCCAACATCGTCGAAAAAATGGTAGAAGGTGCAGTCGCCAAGTTCCTGGCCGAAGTCACGTTGCTGCCGCAGCCCTTCGTGAAGAACGACAAGCAGAGCGTCGCCGACCTCGTGAAGGGGCAGGGCGCGCGCGTGAACGGCTTCGTGCTCTATGTCGTCGGCGAAGGCATCGAGAAGCGCAAGGACGACTTCGCCGCGGAAGTGGCTGCGATGGCGCGAGGCTGATATCGCGCCAGAACCGGCCCACATCGGAGAGCCACCGATGAGCCCACCCGACAGCGCAACCGCGGCCATCGCGCCGCTCCCCGGCATCGCGCAGGCGCCCGCGCGGGCACCTGCCTATCGGCGCGTCCTGCTCAAGCTGTCCGGCGAAGCGCTGATGGGCAGCAACAGCTACGGGATCGAACGCGAGACGATCGACCGCATCGTCGCCGAGGTCGCCGAGGTCGTGCGGCTCGGCGTGCAGGTTGCGATCGTCATCGGCGGCGGCAACATCTTCCGCGGCGTCGCGCCGGGCGCGGCCGGGATGGACCGCGCGACCGCCGATTACATGGGGATGCTCGCGACGCTGATGAATGCGCTCGCGCTGCAGGATGCGCTGCGGCGCGCGGGCGTCGAATCGCGCGTCCAGTCGGCGCTGAGGATCGACCAGGTCGCCGAGCCGTACATCCGCGCACGGGCGCTGCGTCACCTCGAGGAGCACAAGGTGGTGATCTTCGCGGCCGGCACGGGCAACCCGTTCTTCACGACGGACACGGCGGCGGCGCTGCGTGGACGCGAGATGGGCGTCGACATCGTGCTCAAGGCGACGAAGGTCGATGGCGTCTACACGTCCGACCCGCTCAAGGACACGGACGCGCGGCGCTATTCGACGCTCACGTTCGACGAGGCGATCGTCAAGAACCTCCGCGTGATGGATGCGACGGCGCTCGCGCTTTGCCGCGACCAGAACATGCTGCTCAAGGTCTTCTCGATCTTCGTTCCCGGCGCTCTCAAGCGCGTCGTCATGGGCGAGGACGAGGGGACGCTCGTGCATTGCTAGCGTCGAAGAGGCGTTTGCCGGGGAAGGCGGTCCGCGACCCTGCTCCGGTATTGGAGATACGATGATCAACGACGTCAGAAAATCCGCCGAGCAGAAGATGGCGCGGTCGATCGAGACGCTGAAGACCGACCTGGCCAAGGTCCGCACCGGCCGCGCACACACCGGCCTCCTCGATCACATCCACGTCGATTACTACGGCTCGTCGATGCCGCTCAGCCAGGTGGCGAACGTCACGCTTGCCGACCCGCGCACGCTCGGCGTGACGCCGTGGGAAAAGAAGATGATCCCGGCCGTCGAGAAGGCGATCCGCGATTCGGACCTCGGATTGAATCCGGCGACCTCGGGAGACATGATTCGCGTGCCGATGCCGGCGCTCACCGAGGAGCGACGCAAGGAGCTGATCAAGGTCGTGCACAAGGAAGCCGAGGCCGCGAAGATCGCCGTGCGCAACGTCCGCCGCGATGCGAACGACCAGCTGAAGAAGCTCCTGAAGGACAAGCAGTGCTCCGAGGACGAGGAGCGGCGCGCGCACGACGACCTGCAGAAACTGACCGATCGCTTCGTCGCCGAAGTCGATCGCCTGCTGGCGCAGAAGGAGTCGGACCTCATGGCGATCTGATGTTTACGAGCTCGACGCGCAACATTCCCGAGCTTCGCGACGTGCCGCGCCACGTCGCGATCATCATGGATGGCAACGGCCGGTGGGCGAACAAGCGCCTGCTGCCGCGCGTCGCCGGCCACCGCAAGGGCGTCGAGGCGGTGCGCGCGACCGTGCGCGCCGCGATCGACGAAGGCATCGAGTACCTGACGCTCTTCGCGTTCTCGAGCGAGAACTGGCGTCGTCCGCCCGAGGAAGTGTCGATCCTGATGGATCTGTTTCGACGCGCGCTCGAGGCGGAGGTCAAGAAGCTGCATCGCAACGGCATCCGCTTCAAGGTCGTCGGCGACACGTCGCGCTTCGATCCGCGCATCCGCGACCTCGTCGCGGCCGGCGAGGAGCTGACCGCGCGCAACACGCGGCTCACGCTGACGATCGCCGCCAACTACGGCGGCCGCTGGGACATGGCGCAGGCGGCAAGCCGCTATTTCGCCGCCAACGCGGACGCGCTCGTGAGCGGCAGGCCGCTCGTGCCCGAGGCGATCGAGCCGTACCTCGCGATGGCGTACGCGCCGGAGCCGGACCTCTTCATCCGTACCGGCGGCGAGAAGCGGATCTCGAACTTCCTGCTGTGGCAGCTCGCCTACACGGAGCTCTATTTCACCGACCTCCTGTGGCCCGATTTCGATGCGGCCGCGCTCGGCGCGGCCATCGCGTCGTACGCGGGGCGCGAGCGGCGTTTCGGCCGTACGAGCGAGCAGGTGCAGGCGCAGAACGACGAGCTGATCGAGGCGCAGGTCCGCGTGCAGGCGCAGGACGCCTGAGGTCGTCCGGCGTTGCGCGCCGCCGCGATCGAGCCGCCCCCGAGCCGCGCCTTGGCTTCCGCCCTCGCAACGCGCGTCGTCACCGGCATCGTGCTGGTCGGCGCCGTGCTCGCCGCGCTGTTCGCATTACCGGCGATCGCATTCGGCGTGGTGCTGCTGCTGATCGTGCTCGTCGCAGCCGCCGAGTGGGCACGGCTGATCGGCCTGGCCGACGCGAAGCGCGCCGCGTTCACGGTCGCGACCGCGGTCGCCGCCATCGTGCTGCTGTGGCTCGGGGCCGATCGGGGATTCGAGCCGCTCGTCGTCGCCGTTTGCGGCCTCGCGACGCTTTTCTGGCTTACCGTCGGCGTGACGTCGGTGCTGCACGACTGGCAGCCCGCGTCGGCGTGGCTGCGCGCCGCCTCGGCGTTCGTCGTTCTCGAAGGCGCGTTCGTCGCGATCCTCGCGTGCCGCGCGCATTCGCCGTGGCTCGCGCTCGCCGCGATGGCGATCGTCTGGATCGCCGACACCGCGGCGTACTTCACCGGCCGGCGTTTCGGGCGTCACAAGCTCGCGCCGGCGATCAGCCCGGGCAAGACATGGGAAGGAGCGTTCGGCGCGCTCATCGCCGTCGGCGCCTACGCGCTCGTGCTCGTCCCGCTCGCGCCGCGCGCCGGCTACCGCGGCGCATACGACGGCTACGCCATCGTCGCCTGGGTGCTCTTCGCGCTCGCGCTCGCCGCGCTCTCGATCGTCGGCGATCTGCACGAGTCGCTGTTGAAGCGCCGTGCAGGCGCGAAGGACAGCGGCGCCATCCTGCCCGGCCACGGCGGCGTGCTCGACCGCATCGACGCGCTGGTCGCCGCGATGCCGCCGGCCGCGCTCGCGGCAACCGCCTTTCTGCGAGCGGCGTGATGCGGCGAAGGCTGACGCTTCTCGGCGCGACCGGCTCGGTCGGTGACTCGACGCTCGACGTGGTCGCACGCCATCCCGAGCGCTTCGCGATCGCGGCGCTCGCCGCGCACCGCAATCACGCGAAGCTGCTGACCCTTTGCCGGCGCTTTCGGCCGCCGATCGCGGCGCTCGCCGACGTCGAGGCTGCGCGCGCGCTGGCGCGCGCGCTCGCATCCGAGTCGATACCGACGCGCGTCGTCGAGGGTCCCGAAGGCCTGCTCGAGGCGGCGACGCTGCCCGACGTCGATACCGTGCTCGCGGCCATCGTCGGCGCCGTCGGGCTTCCCGCGACACTCGCCGCCGCGCGCGCCGGCAAGCGCATCCTGCTCGCTAACAAGGAGGCGCTCGTCATCGGCGGCGCGCTCTTCATGGACGCCGTCGCCGCGAGCGGCGCAACGCTTTTGCCGATCGACAGCGAGCACAACGCCGTCTTCCAGTGCCTGCCGCCCGCTTACGCCCGCAATCCGGCGGCGGTGGGCGTGCGGCGCATCCTGCTCACGGCATCGGGCGGTCCGTTCCATCCGCATCCGGACGTCGACTTCGACGCGGTCACGCCGGCGCAGGCGTGCGCGCATCCGAACTGGTCGATGGGGCGCAAGATCTCGGTCGATTCGGCGACGATGATGAACAAGGGCCTCGAAGTGATCGAGGCGCGCTGGCTCTTCGGCCTTGCGCCTTCGCAGATCGACATCGTCGTGCATCGGCAGAGCATCGTTCACTCGCTCGTCGAGTACGTCGACGGTTCGGTGCTCGCGCAACTGTCGAACCCCGATATGCGCACGCCGATCGCGCAGGCGCTCGGCGCGCCCGAGCGCGTCGATTGCGGTGTCACTCCGCTCGACCTCGCGCAGATCGCGACGCTCACGTTCGAGCCGCCCGACACGGACCGTTTCCCGTGCATCCGTCTCGCGTACGAGGCGCTCGCCGGCGAGCCCGCGGCGCCGATCGCCCTCAACGCGGCGAACGAAGTCGCCGTCGACGCATTCCTGAACGGTCGCGCGCGATTCACCGACATCCCGCGCGTTTGCGAGGCAGTGCTGGCCCGCCGCGCCGACGCGCCGATCGCGTCGCTCGACGATGCGCTCGCGGCCGACGCGGAAGCGCGCGAGATCGCGCGCGGCGTCCTGCACATCGGGAACCGGCCGGTGGCGCCCGGTCCGCGATCCTCGATCTCGGCTCCGCGATGATCGCGGCGCTCTACAAGATCGTCGCGTTCGCGATCACGCTCGGCGTGCTCGTGGTGTTCCACGAACTCGGCCATTACGTCGTCGCGCGTCTCGCGGGCGTCAAGGTGCTGCGCTTCTCCGTCGGCTTCGGCCGCATGGTGTGGTCGCGTCGATTCGGCGCCGATCGCACCGAGTGGGCGCTGTCGGCGATTCCGCTCGGCGGCTACGTGAAGATGGTCGACGAGCGCGAAGGCGCGGTCGCTTTCGCCGACCTGCCGCGCGCCTTCAACCGGCAATCGGTGTGGCGGCGCATCGCGATCGTCGCCGCAGGGCCGCTTGCGAACCTCCTGCTCGCGGTGCTGCTCTTCGCGGGCACGTACGCGGCCGGCATACCGGGCCAACGTCCGCTGCTCGCGGATCCGCCGTCGTCGAGCGCGGCCGCCGCCGCCGACGTGCGCGGTGGCGACGTCGTCGTCGCGGTGGACGGCGAGCCGGTCGGCAGCTTCCAGGAGCTGCGCTGGCGCGTCGTCCGCGCCCAAGGGCACGATTCGGTGGCGTTGACGCTCCAGCGCGACGACGAGCCTACGCGGCCGGTGATGCGCGAGCTTTCTCTCGCGGGCATGACGACCGCCGAGTGGGAGGGCAATCCGCTCGCAAGCCTCGGCCTTCGCGCCGATCTCGGTCCGCCGGTCGTCGACCAGGTGCTCGCGGGCAAGCCGGCCGAGCGCGCCGGACTGCGCGTCGGCGACCGCATCGTCGCGATCGACGGCACGCCGATGAGCTCGCCGTCCGACGTCGCCGCGCTCACGAACGCGCATCCGGGCGACACGCTCGTCTACACGATCGCGCGCGGAAGCTCCCGGCTCGACGTGCCGGTCACGATCGAAGCCGTCGACGACAACGGCCGGCGCATCGGGCAGGCAGGCGTTCGGCTGCGGATCGATCCGGCGGTCGCGCAACGCAACGCCGTCGTCGTCCGGTACGGACTCGGCGAGGCGCTGGTGCAGGGCGCCGTGAAGACGTGGGAGTTGTCGACGTTCACCGTGCGCATGCTGGGCCGCATCGTGACCGGCGACGCGTCGCTGCGCAACATCAGCGGTCCGCTCACGATGGCCGACATCGCAGGGCAGTCCGCGCAGGCGGGACCGCTCGTGTTCGTGAGCTATCTTGCGCTGATCAGCATAAGCCTCGGCGTGCTGAACCTGCTGCCCGTGCCTTTACTCGACGGAGGTCATTTACTGTATTATCTCGCCGAACTTATCAAAGGCAGTCCCGTCTCCGACCGTGCAATCGAGGTCGGTCAGCGCATCGGCATGGCGATGCTCGCCGTTCTGATGGCCTTGGCACTTTTCAATGACGTTTCCCGCCTGTTCTGAACGCACACGGAGGAAACGCGCGCGCCTGACGCTGTCGGCGCTCGTCGCGAGCCTCGTCGCATCGGCGGCGTCGTGCGTCGCATGGGCCGTCGAGCCGTTCGTCGTGCGCGATATCCGCGTCGAAGGCGTGCAGCGCACCGAGCCGGGAACGATCTTCAGCTACCTGCCGATCAAGGTCGGCGATCGCGTCACCGACGAGAAGATCTCCGACGCGGTGAAGGCGCTCTATGCGACCGGCTTCTTCCGCGACGTGCGCCTCGAGGCGCAGGGCGACGTGCTGATCGTCGCGGTGCAGGAGCGCCCGACGATCAGCTCGCTCACGTTCTCGGGCAACAAGGAGTTCGACACCGATACGATCAAGAAGGCGCTGAAGGACATCGGCATCGCCGAGGCGCGCATCTTCGACCGCTCGGCCCTCGACCGCGCCGAGCAGGAGCTGAAGCGACAGTACATAACGCGCGGCAAGTACGCGGCGAACATCCAGACCACGGTGACGCCGCAGGAACGCAACCGCGTCGCGATCAACTTCACGATCAACGAAGGCGAGTCGACGAAGATCGCGCGCATCAACATCGTCGGCGCGAAGGCGTTCACCGAGAAGCAGCTGCTCTCCGAGATGACGCTGACGACGCCGGGGTGGTTCACCTGGTACACGAAGAACGACCAGTACTCGAAGCAGAAGCTGCAGGG
>DATIEN010000044.1:0-5580 GCA_035455705.1 Casimicrobiaceae bacterium
AGTGCATGACCGCCGGATGGAACGCATACGAGCGGATGGCGCCGCGCGCGTCGATCCGCATGTCGCACGCCATGCACAGGCGATCGACGTCGGGCTTGAGCGAGCAGAGCTCGTTCGACAGCGCCTCCGGCAGCATCGGGATCACGCGACGCGGAAAATAGACCGACGTGCCGCGCTCGCGCGCCGCCTCGTCGAGTGCGTCGCCGTCGCGCACGTAATGGGCGACGTCGGCGATCGCGACGACGAGCCGGAAGCCTCGCCCGTCGGGCTCGCAGTAGACCGCATCGTCGAAGTCCTTCGCGCTCTCGCCGTCGATGGTGACGAGCGGCAGGTGGACGAGGTCGACCCGGCCCTTGCGATCGGCCGGGCGCACCTCGGCCGGCAGACGCGACGCCTGCCGCTTCGCGGCGACGCTCCATTCGAAGGGAAGGTCGTGCTTGCGCAGCGCGATCTCGATCTCGATGCCGGGATCGGTCGCGCTGCCGAGCACTTCCTTGACGCGCGCCACCGCCTCGCCGTGCTCGCTCGGCTGCTCGAGGATCTCGGCGACGACGACCTGTCCCGGCTGCGCTCCGTTGCGATCCGCGTCGGCAATCAGCAGGTCCTGGTTGATGCGCCGGTTTTCCGCCTCGACGAACCACAATCCACGCTCCTCGTGGATGCGCCCGACGATCTCGCGGTTCGCGCGCTCGAGGACGTCGACGATCTCGGCCTCGGGACGGCCGCGGCGATCGAAGCCCGCGCGCCTCGCGGTGACCCGGTCGCCATGCAGCACCTTGTGCATCTCGCGCGGCGACAGGAACAGGTCGTCGCCGCCTTCATCGGGAACGAGGAATCCGTACCCGTCGGGGTGGCCCTGCACGGTGCCGCGCACGAGGTCGAGCTTCGCGACGATGCAAAGCTCGCCCTTGCGGTTGATCAGGATCTCGCCGTTGCGCTCGAGCGTCGCGACGCAGGCGTCGAACAGGTGCTGCTGCTTGCGTCCGATCGAAAGGCGCGACGCGATCTCGGCGGGTGCGAGCGGCAGGCCGGCGTCGGTCAGCTCGCGCAGGATCGCGTCGCATGTGAGCCGCGCCAGCGCATCGTCTCGTCCGCGCGTGCCCTTGCGCGCTCGCTCGCCGGGCGCCTGCCCGGCGGCGTCGTCACGCGTACGCTGGCGCGAGCGCGAATCTCGCGGTGCCGTCGCGGTACGCCGTCGCAGGGGGATCGTCTTTGACAAGGGTCGGCGCGGCTTTTACAATCGAGGGTTGTTCACGCCTGCCCAGATGGCGGAATTGGTAGACGCACCAGGTTCAGGTCCTGGCGGTGGCAACACTGTGGAGGTTCGAGTCCTCTTCTGGGCACCATCTCCCCGGCGCTTTCATGCAGGAGCCGATCCGACGCGGCTCGCGAGCGTCGCCGGGTCGAGATCGTCGTACACCTCGAACGGCTGCGATATCCACGGGCTGTCCGGCAGGTGCTCCACGTAATAGTGGGGCTCGAACACCGAGCAGGCCTTCCACCACAGGACCGCCGTGTGGATCTCCGAGATGTGCGGGAAGCGCCGCGGCAGTTCCTCGTACACGGCGGCGAGCGTGTGACCCGAATCCACCATGTCGTCGACGAGCAGCACGCGATCGCCGAGCCGCGGCTTCGTCATCGTCATGTGCTCGGCGATCACCAGTTCGCCCCGCACCGTACCGCCCTCCGCAGTATACGAATGCGTCGACAGGATCGCGAGCGGCTGGTCGAAGATCCTCGACAGAACGTCGCCGACGCGCAAGCCCCCGCGCGCGATGCAGATGATCTGATTGAAGCGGAAGCCCGACTCGTAGACCTTGAGCGCAAGCATCTCGACGAGCGTGTTGTAGCGCGGCCAGCTTATCTCGAGCGTCATGGAAGTGCGCTCTGCGCTCTGCGCTTCGGCGCTTCGCGCATCGGGCGGCCGTGCGCGCTCATGGCGCGAACGGGTGGCGGACGAGGATCGTTTCATCGCGGTCGGCGCCCGTCGACACCATCGCGATCGGAACCTTCGTCAGTTCCGCGACGCGCGACAGATAGGCGCGTGCGGCACCGGGCAGCGCCGAGAACGACTTCGCGCCGAGCGTGTTCTGCTGCCACCCGGGCAGCGTTTCGTAGACCGGCTCGCAGCGTGCAACGGCATCGGCGCCGGTCGGAATCAGGTCGGCGCGCCGGCCGCCGATCGTGTAGTGCGTGCAGATCTTGATCTCGCGCATGCCGTCGAGCACGTCGAGCTTCGTGATGCATTGGCCGTTGACGCCGCTGAGCTCGAACGAGCGGCGCAGCGCGGGCACGTCGAGCCAGCCGCAGCGGCGCGGCCGGCCCGTGACCGAGCCGAACTCGTTCCCCCGTTTCGCGAGCGTTGCGCCAATCTCGTCCGTGAGCTCGGTCGGGAAAGGCCCGGTGCCCACGCGGGTCGTGTACGCCTTCACGATGCCGAGCACGTAATCGATCATGTGCGGCCCGATGCCGGCGCCGGGCGCGGCGGCGCCCGCGACGCAGTTGGAGCTCGTCACGTAGGGATACGTGCCGTGATCGACATCGAGCAGCGCGCCCTGCGCGCCCTCGAACAGCAGCGATTCGCCGCGGGCGCGTGCGGCGAGGATCGCCGCCGCGACGTCGCCGACCATCGGCGCGATCGCTGCGCCGAGCGACAGGATTTCGTCACGGGTCCGCGCGAAGTCCACGGGCGTCGCCTTGTAGTAGTGGACGAGCGTGAAGTTGTGCAGGTCGAGCAGGCGCTCGAGCTTCTCGCCGAAGCGCTCCGGGTCGAGCAGGTCCTGCACGCGCAGCGCCCGGCGCGCCACCTTGTCCTCGTAGGCGGGACCGATCCCGCGTCCCGTCGTGCCGATCTTCAGCGCATCGCCGAGCGCCGCTTCGCGCGCCTGGTCGAGGGCGACGTGGATCGGCAGCACCAGCGGGCACGCGGGCGAGATCATGAGCCGCGAGCGGACGTCGACGCCGGCGTGCTCGAGCTCGCCGATCTCCTGCATCAGCGCGGTCGGCGACACGACGACGCCGTTGCCGATCCGGATCGCGACGCCTTCGCGCAGCACGCCCGAGGGGATCAGCCGCAGCACCGTTTTGCGGCCACCGATCACCAACGTGTGGCCGGCGTTGTGGCCGCCCTGGAAACGCACGACGCCCTGCGCGCTTTCGGTCAACCAGTCGACGACCTTGCCCTTGCCTTCGTCGCCCCACTGCGCGCCGATGACGACGACGTTGCGAGGCTCAGGGACGACGGTCGTTGCCATGGATGCTCGCTCGTGCCGGATGGGAAGTGGTCTCGCCCGTTCGCTTCGTGCTGCGCAACACCACGTCAGCTCGCTTCCGCGCGGGCGAGCAGTTCCGCGAGCTGCCGAAGATCGAGCGTGAAGCCGGTGGCCGGACGCGCGCGGCCGAACGCCTTGCCGATTCCGTCGTAGCGCCCGCCCTTCGCGATCGCGTTCGGTTCACCGGGCAGGAACACCGAGAAGATCGCCCCATTGTGGTAATGATAGCCGCGCAGGTCGGCGAGATCGACGTGCAGCGCGTCGACGAGCGGCGCCGCCGCGTTGGCGAGCGCGGCGAGGGCGTCGAGCGCGTTGGCGATCGACGCGATGTCGGGAAGGCGCTCGCGCGCGTTGACCAGGACCTCGTCGGCGGGGCCGTAGAGCTCGGGCAGCGCTTCGAACGCGCTGCGCCACGCGGCCGGCAGGTGTTGCGTCAGCGCGTGCACGGCCGGCGCGTCCTTCGTGCGCAGCGCCTCGTACAGCGCGCCGCCGTCACCGCTGTCGGTGACGCCGGCGCCGCTTGCCAGCGCGCGGTACACGCCCATGTGGCCGAGGTCGAGATGCAAACCGCGAAGGCCTGCGCTCGCGAGCGACGATGCGAGCAGCCCGATCACTTCGCGGTCGCCGTCGGTGCCCGGCACGCCGAAGAGCTCCGCGCCCACCTGCACCACCTCGCGCGTCGCGCCCGGGCCTTCGGCGACGGCGCGCACCACGCTCCCGGCATAGCAAAGGCGCGTCGCGCCCGCTTCGTTCAGCAAATGCGCGTCGATGCGCGCGACCTGCGGTGTGATGTCGGCGCGGACGCCGATCAGGCGTCCCGACTGCGGGTCGACGGTCTTGAACGTGAGGAGCTCGAGGTCGCGGCCGCTGCCCGTCAGAAGCGAGTCGAGATGCTCGATCAGCGGCGGCCGCACGAGGCGGTAGCCGCGCCCGGCGAAGTGATCGAGCAGCCGGCGGCGCAGCGCCTCGAGCGCGGCCGCTTCCGTCGGCAGCACGTCGTCGATCGCGTCGGGGAGCAGCCAGTTGTGCATGAGGCGTCGCGTCAAAGGAGGTAGAGACCGAGAAGTCCGATGCCGATCGAAATCATCCCGATGAAACGAAGCTGGCCGTCGGTCAGCTCGGTCAGGTGCCGGAATCCCTCTCGCCAGATCTTCGGCGCCGCGAACGGCAGGACGCCTTCGAGGATCAGCAACAGCGCGAGCGCGGTCCACAGCGAGTCGGGCACGCTTCGCGTCTCCGCACGCCGCTTATTTGGCGGGTGCGCGCGGCGGCGTGCGACTCGCGCCGCTGCCCGGATCCTTGAAGTACTGGAAGAACTGCCCGCTCGGATCGAGCACCATCAGGTCGCTCTTGTTGTGAAACGTCGCCCTGTACGCTTCCAGGCTGCGATAGAACGCGTAGAACTCGGGGTTGCGGCCGTACGCCTGCGCATAGATCGCCGCGGCCTTCGCATCGCCTTCCCCCTTCGCGTTCTGCGCGGTGCTGTACGCGTCGGCGAGGATCACCGTGCGCTGGCGATCGGCGTCGGCGCGGATCTTCTCCGACTCTGCGGCGCCGAGCGAGCGCAGTTCGTTCGCGACGCGTCGCCGCTCGGATTCCATCCGCTGGTAGACGGGGCCGGTGACGTCGGGGGGCAGCTCGACGCGCCGCAGGCGCACGTCGATCACCTCGACGCCGATCGACTTCGCGTCGGCGTTGGCCTTCTGCTGCGTGACCGTGGTGATCTTGTCGCGCGCCGACGAAATCGCCTCGTGCACGTCGTGCTTGTTGAACTCCTCGGCGAGGTTCGCGCGTACCGTCTGCGAGAGCCGCCGCCGCGCCGCCTCCTCGTCACCCTGCACCGAGCGGTAGTACTGTCCGACGTCGATGATCCGCCACAGCACGACGAAGTCCACGAGCAGCGGCTTCTTCTCCGACGTCGTGACGCGATCGGGCTCCGGATTGTCGAGTGTCAGGTTCACCTTGTCGTAGAACTTGACGTTCTGCACGAGCGGCACCTTGAAATAGAGGCCCGCGGTCGTCTTCGTCTCGACGATCTCGCCCAGCTGGAACTTGATCGCGTACTTGCGCTGGTCGACCGTGTAGACCGACTGCGACGCGATGAACAGCAGCGCGACGAACGCGGCGAGGAGCGGGATGGAGAATTTCATGTCATTCGCGCCGGGCCGTCCCGGGACGTCCATGCGAGCGGGGCGAAGCCAAGGCCCGAAGGGGCCGACCGCGAGCGTGGACGGGAGGCCGACACGCAGGCAGCACACACGAGCAAACGATGCAAGGAGGCCGAGACCGACGCGCCCCTTCCCGGGAG
>DATIEN010000045.1:0-3684 GCA_035455705.1 Casimicrobiaceae bacterium
CGATCTGCGCGCATCCGCATTGCAGACCGAGAACGTGCTGAACCAGGCGGCTCTCGATCCCTACACGTTCATCCGGCGCGCGTACCTGCAGCGGCGCGAATACCTCGTGCACGACGGAAGGCCGCCGCCACGAAAGGAAGAAGAGGAATGACGTTCGTTTCAAGGCGCCGAACGGCGCGCATCGTGTCACCGCTGCGGTTCACGCTCGCGCTCGCGGCGCTCGTCGCGACCGCCGCGTTCGCGCAGGAGGCACCCGACGCGCTGGTGAAGCGCGTGTCGCAGGAAGCGCTCGCGATCATCAGGACCGACCCGGCGGTGCAGGCGGGCGACCAGGCGCATATCCGCGACCTGATCGAGTCGAAGATCGCGCCGCACTTCGACATGGACCGGATGACGGCACTCGCGGCAGGGCGCGCGTACCGGCAGGCGACGCCCGAGCAGAGGAAGCGGCTCGCCGACGAGTTCAAGTCGCTCCTGATCCGCACGTACTCGAATGCGCTCAACCAGTACCGCGACCAGACGCTCAGCTACGAGCCGCTGCGCGCCGAGCCCAACGCGACGGACGTCACGGTGCGCACGCAGGTCAACCGGCCCGGACAGACGCCGGTGTCGATCGACTACAGCATGGAGAAGACGCCGGACGGCTGGAAGGCCTACGACGTGATCGTCGCCGGCGTCTCGCTCGTCACCAACTACCGCGACGAGTTCACGGAGCAGGTGCGCCAGGGTGGCATCGACGGGCTCATCAAGGCGCTCGCGGCGAAAAACGCCGGGCCGGCGCCGCCGTCCCCAAAATGAACGACCAGGTCATCGATGCGCCGGCGAGCGGCACGTTCGCGAACGCCGGCGATACGTGGCGTTTCGAAGGCGCGCTGACGTTCGACGATGCGGCGAACGTGTTCGCGACGGCTCGCGCCGTGCCGCTGCCGCCGCGTGCGCTCGACTTCTCCGGCATGACGCGCGCCGACTCGTCGGCGCTCGCGCTGGTGATCGCGCTCAAGCGGCGAGCTGCGAGCGAAGGCCGCCCGCTCGCGATCCTCAACCTGCCGGCGTCGCTGCGCTCGCTCGCCGTCGTCTACGGCGTCGAAAACCTGATCGAGTGACGCCCGCTTCGGCGCAAGCCGTGACCACGAATGCCGTCGAGGTCGTCGATGTCGCGCGCCGCTTCGGCGAGGTCCATGCCTTGCTCGGCGTGGACCTCTGCGTCGCCCAGGGCGAGTTCTTCGGCCTGCTCGGCCCGAACGGCGCGGGCAAGACGACGCTGATTTCCATTCTCGCGGGGCTGACCCGCGCCGATCGGGGTCATGCGCGCATCCTCGGCCACGACGTCGTCACCGACTATCGGCAGGCGCGGCGGCTCCTCGGCGTGGTGCCGCAGGAGCTCGTGTTCGACCCGTTCTTCACGGTGCGCGAAACGCTGCGCATCCAGTCGGGCTACTTCGGCCTGCGCCGCAACGACGCGTGGATCGACGAGCTGTTGCATCACCTCGACCTGACGCAGAAGGCCGACGCGAACATGCGCGCGCTGTCCGGCGGCATGAAAAGGCGCGTTCTCGTCGGCCAGGCTCTCGTGCACAAGCCGCCGGTCATCGTGCTGGACGAGCCCACGGCGGGCGTCGACGTCGAGCTGCGGCAAAGTTTGTGGGGGTTCATCCGCAAGCTGAATCGCGACGGCCACACGATCATCCTCACCACGCATTACCTCGAGGAGGCCGAGGCGCTCTGCAACCGGATCGCGATGATGAAGGCGGGGCGCATCGTCGCGCTCGACACGACGCAGCACCTGCTGTCGCGCTTCTCCGGCCTGACCGTTCGCGTGTCGGCGGCGCGGCTGCCCGGCGAATGGGCGAAGCGCCTGTACGATCGCGAAGGGGACGTCTACTACCTCGGCCTCGAGAGCTATGCCGAGCTCGAGCAGCTGCTCGCGTCGTTCCGGCTCGAGGGCCTCGCGATCGACGAGCTGACGCTCGCCGAGACGGATCTCGAGCAGGTGTTCCTGCGCATCATGGCCGGCACCGAGACGACGGACGAGCCGAAGCGGGTCGCGGAGGTGCCCGAATCGTGACGCCGGGCGCGCCGTCGGCGCCGGCGTTCACGGCCACCGGGTGGCTCACGCTCCTGCACAAGGAGCTGCTGCGCTTCTGGAAGGTGAGCTTCCAGACGATCGCCGCGCCGGTGCTGACCGCGCTCCTCTATCTGCTGATCTTCTCGCACGTGCTCGAGTCGCGCGTGTCCGTGTTCGACGGGCGCGTCCGCTACACGGCGTTCCTCGTACCCGGACTCGTGATGATGTCGGTGCTGCAGAACGCCTTCGCGAACGCGTCGTCGTCACTGATCCAATCGAAGATCACCGGCAACCTGATCTTCGTGCTGCTGCCGCCGCTGTCGCCGTTCGACGTCTTAGCCGCGTACGTGCTGGGCGCCATGGTGCGCGGCCTGGCGGTAGGGATCGGCGTTCTCCTCGTGACGCTGCTCGTCGCGCCGGGTCCGATTTCGATCGCGCATCCGCTCGTCGCGCTCGCGTTCGCCGTGCTCGGAAGCGCCATCCTGGGCACGCTCGGTCTCGTCGCCGGCATCTGGGCGGACAAGTTCGACGAGCTCGCGGCGTTCCAGAATTTCCTGATCATGCCGCTCACGTTCCTGTCGGGCGTGTTCTACTCGATCCACACGCTGCCCGCGTTCTGGCAGGTGCTGTCGCATTTCAACCCGTTCTTTTATATGATCGACGGATTCCGGTACGGATTCTTCGGCCTCTCCGACGTCGCACCCGGCCTCTCGCTCGCGCTCGTCGCGGCAGCCGCGGCCGCGCTCGCCGCGATCGCGCTCGCCATGCTCGCGCACGGCTACAAGCTGCGGCACTGAAAAAGGCGGTCCTTCTCATGGCCACTCCCCAATCGATCGAGGCGTCGATCCGAAACGGCCTCGCGTGCGACGTCGTCGAGGTTCGCGGCGACGGCCATCATTTCGAGGCGCGGATCGTCTGTGCCGCGTTTCGCAACCTGTCCCGCATCGCCCGCCATCGCCTTGTCTATGCCGCGATGGGCGACCGGATGCGCGAAGAGGTGCATGCACTGTCGATGACGACGCTGACGCCGGAAGAAGCGGCGAATGGATAAGCTCGTCATCGAGGGCGGCCAGCGCCTCGAAGGCGAGGTGCGCATCTCCGGCGCCAAGAACGCCGCGCTGCCGATCTTCTGCGCGTCGCTCTTGACCGACGCGCCGCTGACGCTCGCGAACGTGCCGCGGTTGAACGACGTTCGGACGATGCGGGCGCTCCTTTCGCAAATGGGCGTGCGCCAGCACGACGACGAACCCGGCGTCGTCACGCTTCGCGCCGCGCATGTCGACTGGCCCCTCGCGCCCTACGAGCTCGTCAAGACGATGCGCGCGTCGATCCTGGCGCTCGGTCCGTTGCTCGCGCGCTGCGGCGAAGCGCGCGTGTCGCTGCCCGGCGGCTGCGCGATCGGCGCGCGTCCGATCGACCAGCACCTCAAGGGGCTGGAGGCGATGGGGGCGCGCATCGAGCTGACGAAAGGCTACGTCAACGCGTCGGCGCGGCGGCTGCGCGGCGCCAGCGTGGTGTTCGACATGGTGACCGTCACCGGCACCGAGAACCTGATGATGGCGGCGGCGCTGGCGCGCGGGCGGACCACGCTTGAGAACGCCGCCCGTGAGCCGGAGGTC
>DATIEN010000046.1:0-4552 GCA_035455705.1 Casimicrobiaceae bacterium
GGAAGATCGTGCTGGCGAAGATGGGCGCCGCGTTCATGCGATCCGCCGACGGCATCGCGCATTTCCAGCCGCCGATCGTGCCGAGGCGTGCCGCGACGCGATGTTGCAGCGCGAACGCCTCGGTCAACGTGACGGGACGGATCGATGCATCGAGGCGCGGGCCGCGACGGCCTTCGCGCCGGCGCCGCGCCAGCTCGGTGGCCGCGGCATCGTCAATGGTCATGGTGCATGAAAGGGTTTGGGCAGGCAGCGGTTCGCAGTATGCTCGCGACTCCGCGACAGGGCGTGCGCCTCATGATACGAAACGCGCGCGCACGCCGCAAATGCGTTGCTTCCTGCAGGGATCGCCCATGAAAGACCGCCTCACCCCCGAGCGCTGCCTTCCCGTCGATGCGGCGCGCGCCCTCGCCGTCGGGCGGATGCAATTGCCCGCGCTCGGCGGCCCCGTCGTGGTCCGCGTGACGCCGGAGGACGTGCTCGACCTGTCGGCGCTGGCGCCCACCATGCGCGACCTCCTCGACCTCGAGGACCCCGCGCAGGCGGTGCGCGGCCTCAGCGATGCGCCGCGCATCGCGTCGACGCGCGAAGTGCTCGCCAACTCCGCCGAATCGACGCGCAATCCCGCCCTGCCGTGGTTCCTCGCGCCGTGCGACCTGCAGGCGGTGAAGGCCGCCGGCGTGACGTTCGTGTCGAGCATGCTCGAGCGCGTCATCGAGGAGCAGGCGCGCGGCGACCCCGCGAAGGCCGAGCGCGTGCGTGCCGCGGTGGTCGGCATCATCGGCGAGAACCTGCGCAGCGTGCGTCCGGGCTCGCCGGAGGCGATGCGCCTGAAGGAGGCGCTCATCGCGCAGGGCGTGTGGTCGCAGTATCTCGAGGTCGGCATCGGGCCCGATGCGGAGATCTTCACCAAGTCGCAGCCGATGTCGTCGGTGGGCGTGGGCGCCGACATCGGCATCCATCCCAAGTCCGCATGGAACAATCCGGAACCCGAGGTCGTGCTCGCCGTCGACAGCCGCGGACGCACGGTGGCCGCCGCGCTCGGCAACGACGTCAATCTCCGCGACTTCGAGGGCCGCAGCGCGCTCCTGCTCGGCAAGGCCAAGGACAACAACGCGTCGTGCGCGATCGGCCCGTTCTTCCGGCTGTTCGACGCGCATTTCGGCATGGACGACGTGCGCCGCGCGGACATCGCGCTTACCGTCGACGGACCGGACGGATTCGTCCTGCGCGGCTCGAGCCCGATTCGCGAGATCAGCCGCGACCCGCTCGACCTCGTCGCGGCCGCCATCAACGAGAACCATCAGTATCCCGACGGCTTCGTGCTGTTCCTCGGCACCATGTTCGCGCCGATCGAGGACCGCTACGGACCGGGGCAGGGCTTCACGCACGCCGTGGGCGACATCGTGACGATCGCCACGCCCGCGCTCGGCGCGCTCGTCAATCGCGTCGAGCACGCCGATCGCATCGCGCCGTGGACGTTCGGCGCGGGTGCGTTGATGCGCAACCTGGCGAAGCGGGGATTGCTCTGACCTTCGCGCCGCCGCCAGGCGGCGCATGATCGTCAGCGTCGTGGTCTTTTGAGGCGTACGCCGTTGTCCATCCCTCAACGGCGGTTCTTGAAGGGAACGACGCGCTGCCGCTGCTCGCCGAGTCCCTCGATGCCGAGCGTCACGACGTCGCCGGGCTGCAGCCACTTGGGCGGCTTCATGCCGAGCGCGACACCGGGCGGCGTTCCGGTCGTGATCACGTCGCCCGGCACCAGCGTCACGTAGCGCGACGTGTCGGCGACGAGCTGCGCGACGTTGAAGATCATCGTCCGCGTGCTGCCGGTCTGCCGGCGCTCGCCGTTCACGTCGAGCCACATGTCGAGGTTGCCGGAATCCCTGAGCTCGTCGGTGGTGACGAGCCACGGGCCGAGCGGCCCGAACGTGTCGCAGCCCTTGCCCTTGCTCCATTGCGACCCCTGCTTCAGCTGGAAGTCGCGCTCGGACACGTCGTTGCAGATGCAGAATCCCGCGACATAGCGCAGCGCGTCCTTCTCGTCGACGTAGCGCGCCGTGCGGCCGATGACCAGCGCGAGCTCGACCTCGTAGTCGAGCGCCTTCGAGTCCTTCGGCTGCATGATGTTGTCGTTCGGGCCGACGAGGCAGTTGGGCGTCTTGTAGAACAGGATCGGGTGCTCGGGGATCGGCGAGCCCGTCTCCTTCGCGTGATCGATGAAGTTCAGGCCGATGGCCAGGAACTTCTGCGGCGTCGCGACGCAAGGCCCGAGGCGCGGGCGTCCCTTCACGACGGGCAGCCGCCGCACGTCGATCTTGCGCAGCGCGGAAAGCGTGGTCGGCGACAGCGTCGCGCCATTGATGTCCGGAATCTTGCGCGACAGGTCGCGCAGCACGCCCTGCTCGTCGATCAGGCCGGGCTTTTCCTTGCCCGGCGGACCATAGCGAACCAGCTTCATTGTTGTTGCCTCCTTGGTGGATCTGGGTGGGGGTACCGGGCGCGGTGTCTTGACCCTAGATGGTCATGCCGCCGTCGCACGAGTACACGTTCCCGGTGACGAACGCGGCCTCGTCGGATGCGAGGAACACGATCATGGGCGCGATCTCCTCAGGCTTCGCGAGGCGCCCCATCGGCTGGCGCGCGACGAACATGCGCCGTGCCTCGACCGGGTCGGGATACGCGTTGATGCGCTGCGCGAGCGACGGCGTGTCCACGGTGCCGGGGGCGATCGCGTTGCAGCGTACGCCCTTCTGCACGTAGTCGGCCGCAACGGCCTTGGTGAGGCCGATCACCGCGGCCTTCGACGCGCCGTAGACGAACCGGTTCGCCAGGCCTTTGATGGACCCCGCGATCGACGCCATGTTGACGATGCTCGCGCCGCGTCCGTCGCGCTCGTATTGCGCGAGCATCTTCGGCAGGGCCGCGCGGATGGCGACGTACATGGCGCGCACGTTCAGATTGAAGCTGAACTCCCAGTCCTCGGGCGTGCAGTCGAGGATCGTGCCGTTGTGCACGTAGCCGGCGCAGTTGAACAGGATCGACAGCGGCGGCAGCTCCTCGAACGTGCGGTTGACGGCCGCGTCGTCGAGCACGTCGAGCACGCGCGTGGTGACGTTCGCGACGCCGCGATACTGCTCGAGCAGCTCGGCGCGCACGTCGGTGGCGCACACCTGCGCGCCTTCGCGCGCCATCGCGAGCGCCGTCGCCGCTCCGATGCCCTGTCCCGCCGCGGTGATCAACGCCGTCTTGCCGGCCAGCCTGCCGCTCATCGTGTTCACTCCGTTCGCATCGTTTCAGCGCATCGCGGGGCGGCGCGCTACGCTGGGATCGTCCCAGTCGTGGTTCGGAACCTGCGCGAACCAGCCCGGCCGTCCCGGATCGCGATCGTACGCATAGCCGCCGAGCTCGCGGTAGAGCGCGTGATACCGCGCGACGCGCTCGCGATCGAGCGTCACGCCGAGGCCGGGCGCGTCGGGCACGCGGATCGCGCCGGCCTCGTAGCGCATGAGGCCGCCCGTCACGACATCGTCGGTGAGGTGATGATAATGCGCGTCGGCCGCGTAGCCGAGATTGGGCAGCACGGCGCCGAGATGCAGCATGGTCGCGAGCTGGATGCCGAGCTCGCCCGAGCTGTGCACCGCGACCTGGAGCCCGCCCGTCTCGCAGACGCCCGCCGCCTTGATGCACGGCCGGATGCCGCCCCAGAACGTGGTGTCGAGCAGGATCACGTCGACCGCGCGCACCGCGAGGTTCGCCGCCAGCTGCTCGAAGCTCACGACGATCGTATTGGTCGCGAGCGGCAGGCGCACGAAGTCGCGCAGCGACTTCATGTGCGCGATGCCGTAGACGGGGTCCTCGAAATAGTCGGTCGGCAGATCCTCGATCGCGCGCCCGAAGTGCACGGCGTCGACGAAGGGCAGCGCGCCGTTGGGGTCGTAGCGCATCCGCTCGCCGGGCAGGGCCTGCGCCACGGCCCGGTAGCACGCGAGCTCGTGCGCGGGCGGATACACCCCGCCCTTGAGCTTGTGGGTGCGGAAGCCGTGCGCGGCCTTGAGCGCGCGCGCGTGCGCGACGAGCTGCTCGGGCGTGCGCACCTCGCCTTCACCGGTATCCGGGTCGGGGTAGCGGAAGAACAGGTAGCTTGCGAACTCGACGGCATCGCGCAGCTTGCCGCCCAGCAGCGCATGCACCGGCACCCCGAGCCTGTGGCCGATGATGTCGAGGCAGGCGAACTCGAGCGCCGCATGGAGCTGCGTGCGGTTGTTGTAGAGGCTCGCGGTCGGGTTGCAGATGGCGAGGCGCATCGCCTCGAGCGCGAACACGTCGTGGCCGCGCAGGTATCCCTCCAGCGCGGCGAACGCGCGCGTGGCGTCCTCCCCGCCGCCGCCCATCTCGCCGAGACCGACGTAGCCGTCGGCCGTCTCGACCTCGACGATCGTGCGCACGAAGCGGCCCCAGTGGGTGCCGTTGCTGTGGCGCAGCGGCGCTTCGAGCGGCACCGTGACGGGCGTCGCGCGGATGGAGGCGATGGTCGTGCCGGTCATGGACGGGT
>DATIEN010000047.1:0-8141 GCA_035455705.1 Casimicrobiaceae bacterium
TCGAGCGTGACGTAGGCCGTGGCGCCGCGAACGTCGCGCCCGCGCGCTTGCGCATCCGCGAGCGCAGCGACCTCCGCATGCGGGCCCCCGGCGCGTTCGTGGAAGCCTTCGCCGACGACATCGCCGTCGTTGACGATCACGCAACCGACGCGGGGATTCGGCGTCGTCGTGAAGAGGCCGCGCTCGGCGAGCGCGAGCGCCCGCGCCATGTGGCCGCGCTCGTCGTCGGTGAACCCGCGCGATGGAACGGCCGTCACCGCCTGCGGCGAAGGAGCGATCACGCCGGCCGGCGCGCCGGCTTCTTCGTCGGGCGCACCGCCTCAACTTCCTTCAGCGCATCGCGAAAGTCCGAAACGTCCTGGAACGAGCGGTATACGGACGCGAAGCGGATGTAGGCGACCTTGTCGAGCCGATAGAGCTCCTCCATCACCATCTCGCCCAATTGCCGCGAGGCGATCTCGCGCTCACCGAGCGACAGCACGCGCTGCACGATCCGGTCGATCGCGGCGTCGACGAACTCCGTGGGCACCGGCCGCTTGTGCAATGCACGTGCGAAGCCGACACGCAGCCGGTTCGTGTCGAAGTCGGCACGATTGCCGTTGCTCTTGACAACCTGCGGCAGGCGCAGCTCGACCGTCTCGTACGTCGTGAAGCGCTTCTGACACGCGGCGCATTTTCGGCGGCGACGAATCGAGTCGCCGGCGTCGGAGACGCGCGAATCGATGACCTGTGTGTCGTCGCTACCGCAGAAGGGGCATTTCATGCCCGGTAGACCGGGAACCTTCGCGTCAGCGACGCGGCGCTGTTCCGCGTGCGCGTGAGCACCGCCTCGTCGGCGGGAGCGTCGAGCACGTCCGCGAGCAGGTGCGCGAGCTCCTCGCACTCGATCTCGCCGAACCCGCGCGTGGTGACGGCCGGGCTGCCGATGCGGATGCCCGACGTGACGAACGGCTTCTCCGGGTCGTTGGGGATCGCGTTCTTGTTGACGGTGACGTGCGCGCGCGCCAGCGCGGCCTCGGCGTCCTTGCCGGTGATCTGCTTCGCACGAAGATCGACGAGGAACATGTGGCAGTCGGTGCCGCCGGACACGATGCGCAACCCTCGCTCCTGCAGCACCTTGGCGAGGACGCGCGCGTTCTCGAGCACGCGCTCCTGGTAGATCTTGAACTCGTGCGTCATCGCCTCGCCGAACGCGGCGGCCTTGGCGGCGATCACGTGCATGAGCGGCCCGCCCTGCAGGCCGGGAAACACCGCCGAGTTGATCGCCTTCGCGTGCGCCTCCTTCATCAGGATGAAGCCGCCGCGGGGGCCGCGCAGCGTCTTGTGCGTCGTACTCGTGACGTAGTCGGCGATGCCGACCGGGCTCGGGTACAGGCCGGCCGCGATCAGCCCGGCGTAGTGCGCCATGTCGACCATGAGCTTCGCCCCCACCTCGTCGGCGATCGCGCGGAAGCGCTTCCAGTCGATCACGCGCGAGTACGCGGAGGCCCCGGCGATGACGAGCTTCGGCTTGTGCTCGCGTGCGAGGCGCTCGGCCTCCGCATAGTCGATGAGCTCCGTCTCGGCGTCGAGCCCGTACGCGACGACGTCGAACCACTTGCCCGAGAAGTTGACCGGCGAGCCGTGGGTGAGATGACCGCCGTGCGGCAGGCTCATGCCGAGGATCGTGTCGCCCGGCGACAGCGAGGCGAAGAACACCGCCTGGTTCGCCTGTGCACCGGAATGGGGCTGGACGTTGGCGGCCTCGGCGTGGAAGATGCGCCGGACGCGATCGATCGCGAGCTGCTCGACGACGTCGACGTTCTCGCAGCCGCCGTAATAGCGCTTGCCGGGATAGCCTTCGGCATACTTGTTCGTCAGCTGCGTGCCTTGTGCGGCCATGACGGCCGGGCTCGCATAATTCTCCGACGCGATCAGCTCGATGTGCTCCTCCTGGCGCCGATTCTCGGCGGCGATCGCCTGCCAGAGCTCGGGATCCGATTGCGCCAGCGTGACGGAACGGCTGAACATGACGTGACGGCCGGGAAAACGCGGATTCTAGCATCCGCAGATATAATTCGCCGTCCGCGGCGGCTCACGGCCACCGATGCCGGGCGATACGACTGCAATGGCGCGCGCTGCGCCGAAGAGGGAGAGGCTTCCGTGAAAGCCCTGCTCGCGCTCTCGCGCACGATCGATGCCCTGACCGAGCGTGTGGGCCGGCTCGTCTACTGGCTCGTGCTGATCGTCGTGCTGATCAGCGCCGCGAACGCGACGGTGCGCAAGGTGTTCGACTACAGCTCGAACGCGTACCTCGAGATCCAGTGGTACCTGTTCTCGGTGATCTTCCTGTTCGGTGCCGGGTACACCCTGTTGCGCAACGACCACGTGCGCATCGATATCATCCAGGGGCGGTTGTCGCCGCGCGCGCAGAACTGGATCGACGTTTTCGGCATCCTGCTTTTCCTGATGCCCATGTCGATCGTGATCATGCGGCTCTCCTGGCCGCTGTTCCTCGACTCGTTCGAACGCAACGAGGTGTCGACGAACGCGGGCGGCCTGATCATCTGGCCGGCGCGCCTGATGGTACCGATCGGATTCGCGCTGCTGATCATCCAGGCGGTATCCGAGCTCATCAAGCGCATCGCGTTCCTGCGCGGCCTCGCGCCCGACCCGTTGCAGAAGCGGCACGAGAAGTCGGCCGAGGAGGAGCTGGCCGAGGAGATCGCCCGCCAGCGCGGCGTGCCGACGACGGGCGAGTCCGTGCCCCCTTCCGAGCGATGAACGCGCCGAACGACGACAGCATCACGGGGACCGCGACATGACCGCGTGGATCATCGCGAACATGGCGCCGCTCATGTTCTGCGGCCTGATCGTCACGCTGCTGATCGGCTTCCCCGTCGCGTTCTCGCTCGGCGCCGTCGGCATCGCATTCGGACTGCTCGGCATCGAGCTCGGATTGCTGTCGCCGCAGCTGCTGCAGGCGCTGCCCGATCGCGTCTTCGGCGTCATGTCGAACGACACGCTGCTCGCGGTGCCATTCTTCACGTTCATGGGCCTGATCCTCGAACGCTCGGGAATGGCCGAGGATCTTCTCGACACGATCGGCCAGCTGTTCGGGCCGCTGCGCGGCGGACTCGCGTACGCCGTCGTGTTCGTCGGCGCGCTGCTCGCCGCGACGACGGGCGTGGTCGCCGCGAGCGTGATCTCGATGGGACTCATCTCGCTGCCGATCATGCTGCGTTACGGCTACGACCGGCGCCTGGCCTCCGGCGTCATCGCCGCGTCGGGCACTCTCGCGCAGATCATTCCGCCGTCGCTCGTGCTGATCATCATGGCCGACCAGCTCGGCCGCTCGGTCGGCGACATGTATGCGGGCGCGTTCATTCCCGGCATCACGCTCGCCGGCCTTTACGCCGTGTACGTGCTCGGATGCACGATCGCGAAGCCGCAATGGGCGCCGGCGCTGCCGCTCGAGGCTCGCACGATGCGCGAGGCGAGCGGGCGCAGCGGCACGATTTCGCTGCTCGTCCTCGTCGTCATCGCCGCGGTCGCGGGTGTCGCTTACGCGAAGACGCGGATGGCCGATCGAGCGCTCGACGAAACGCTGGTGATCGCGACGTCGGTCGGCACCGGTGTGGCGTTCTTCGCGGCGGTCGTCAACCGGCTCCTCAAGTTCGGACTGCTCTCGAAGATCGCCGAGCGCGTGGTGTTCGTGCTGATTCCGCCGCTCGCGTTGATCTTCCTCGTGCTCGGCACAATCTTCCTCGGTGTCGCGACGCCGACGGAGGGTGGCGCAATGGGCGCGACCGGCGCGCTCGCGATGGCGCTTGCCCGCAGGCGCCTGTCCTGGAGCCTGCTTCGTCAGGCGATGGATACGACGGCGAAGCTTTCGACGTTCGTCGTGTTCATCCTGGTCGGCGCGCGCGTGTTCAGCCTCACGTTCTACGGCGTCAACGGGCACGTCTGGGTCGAGCACCTGCTGACGAGCCTTCCCGGCGGGCACATCGGCTTCCTGCTCGTCGTCAACCTCGTCATTTTCGTCCTCGCTTTCTTCCTCGATTTCTTCGAGCTGTCGTTCATCATCATCCCGCTGATCGGCCCGGCGGCCGACAAGATCGGCATCGACCTGATCTGGCTCGGGGTGCTGCTCGGCGTGAACATGCAGACGTCGTTCATGCATCCGCCATTCGGCTTCGCGCTCTTCTATCTGCGCAGCGTCGCCCCGGCGAAGGACTACGTCGACCGCGTGTCGAAGAAGCTGACGAAGGGCGTGACGACCGGCCAGATCTACTGGGGAGCCGTGCCGTTCGTGCTGATCCAGCTCGTGATGGTGGGCCTCGTCATCGCGTTCCCGGAGATGGTGCTCGTCTACAAGTCGGGCGAGAAGAAGTACGACATCAACAAGATCCAGATCATCGTCCCCGAGCAGCAGCCGATCGCGCCCGGCAAGGGCGGCGGCCCGGCCAGCGGCGCGCAGGAGCAGGAAGACGCCGAGAAGGCGCTCGAGCGCGCGTTTGGTGGCGGCAGCGCGACCCCGCCGAAGGACACGACGCAATCGCCCGCCGCGCCGGGAGGCGGGCCGCCGCCCGACGGTGACGATCAATCGAAGGCGCTCGAGCGCGCGCTACAGGAGCAGATGCAAGGAAACTCGCCGCCCCCTTCGAGCGGCACACCGCCTGCGAGCGGGAAATAGAAAACGAAGCCCCGCACGGGCGGGGCTTCGCTCGCGATGCGGCAATGAACCGGGCTACTTGCCCGGTGCCCGCTGCGACATGCGCGCCGCAGCGATCATGAAGTTGTCGAAGCGGTTCTCGGCGACCTGGAACCACGCCACCTGGTCGGCGCGGAACGCCTTCCACGGCTCGTAGACTTTCTTGAACTTCGCGTTCTTGGCGGCGATTTCGTCGTAGACCTCGGTCGTCGCCTTGTAGCACGCCGCCATGATCTCGTTGGAAAACGGCTGCAGGTTGACGCCCGCGCCGATCAGGCGCTTCAGCGCCGGCGGGTTCAGCGCGTCGTACTTGGCCAGCATGTCGACGTTCGCCTGAGCGCACGCGGATTCGAGGATGGCCTGGTAGTCCTTCGGCAGCTCCTCCCACGCCTTCGTGTTGACGAACAGGTCGAGCTCGGGGCCGCCTTCCCACCACCCCGGGTAGTAGTAGTTCTTCGCAACCTTGTAGAGGCCGAGCTTCTCGTCGTCGTACGGACCGACCCATTCGGCGGCGTCGATCGTGCCCTTCTCGAGCGCCGGATAGATGTCGCCGCCGGGAATCTGCTGCGGAATCACGCCGAGCTTCTGCAGCGGCAGGCCGCCGGTTCCCCCGATGCGCATCTTGAGGCCCTTGAAGTCCTCGGGCTTCTTGATCTCCTTGCGGAAGAAGCCGCCCATCTGCGCACCGGTGTTGCCCGCCGGGAAGCTGATGATGTTGTAGTCCTTGAAGAACTCGCGCATCAATGCCAGGCCGCCGCCGTGGTACATCCAGGCGTTCTGCTGGCGCGCGTTCAAACCGAACGGGAGCGCGCACGCGAGCGCGAACGTCGGGTCCTTGCCGAAGAAATAGTACGGCGCGGTGTGCGCGCACTGGATCGTCGCGTTCTGCACGGCGTCGACGACGCCGAACGCGGGCACGATCTCGCCGCCGGCAAACGTCTGGATCTGAAACTTGTTGTTCGTCGCGGCGGCGACGGTCTTGCTGATCACCTCGGCGCCGCCGAAGATCGTATCGAGGCTGCGCGGAAAGCTCGACGCAAGACGCCATTTGACCTCCGGCTGCGACTGCGCGAGCGCCGGCGCGGAACCCGCTGCGAGTATGCCGGCGAGCCCGGCGTGCTTGATGAACGATCGACGTTCCATCCCTTTTCTCCTCTTGAGTTGCCGGCGGCGCCGACGTTGTCGTGCTCCCAGGAGCCCGCGCACGGGCCCGCTCTCTCCCCGAAGCGGCGGCCGGCCAGCGGGCCGGCGGGAGCCGCTCGATTCTAGCAGCCTGACTACGGAACGCGTCAGCGTGCCGCGCGGTTTACGTCGAAAGCTTGCGCACCGCGTTGAAAAGCGTCCAGGTCCATCCGGTCTGGCGCTCGAGCGTCTGCGTGAAGCGGATCAGGTAGCGCGCGCTGCCGGTGTCGAGCTCGATCATGCCGCCGGGCGTGAAGCGGTCGTCGGGGCCGATCAGGCTGCGCTGCGACGACTGCCGGTTCTCGGGCGCGGCGGGCAGGTAGATGCCGAAGAACGGGCGATCGTGGACCGCGCGCGTCGCGTCGGCGGGCGCCGCCCAGCTGCGCATCAGCACGCGCACGAGCCGCCGCGCAACGATCTCGACGCCGACGGTCATCTCGTCGACCTGCTGCCGCTGCATCCGTCGCACGACGCCGAGGATCCAGTTCGCGCCGTCGTGGATCGCGAGCAGCTCGCCGAGCTTCGCGGGCGCCTCCTTCGCGGGCGCCATCAGCCGGCAGCCGCTTTCGCTGCGGTCGACCATCTTCCAGCGCGTGCCGCGCACGCGGCGCTCGATCGACGCCGGATTGATGCCGGGGTTGATCAGCGTCGGCTCGTCGTAGCTCGCGGCGATCCCGGGCGTTCGCACCGCGTCGGGCAAACGGTCGATCTCGGCGACCGCGCGCGTCAGCGCGTGCAGCCCGCTCACGACGCGCACGTGCTCGTCGGCCGAGCGCCGCGACGCACGCGGCGCATGCGCGAGCGACTCGGGCCCGAACAGCGCGGCGAGCCGCATCAGCAGGAGCCGCTGCTCGCGCGCCGGAAGATCGCCCGGCGCGGGCTTCTCGTCGTCGGTCTCCGGCAGCCAGCGCAGCCGCTCGACGATTCGCGTGTAGACGGGCCCGGTATCGACGTACAGGACGTTGCCGCCGACCGGCGGCTTGTCGCCGCGCCGGGCAAGGCCGTGCGCGCCCGCGACGTCGACGTAGAAGCCGGCGCTCTCCGATGCGACCGGCGTCAGCGACAGCGCGGGCGCCCAATCCGCGAGCTGGTTGGCGACCCACTCCACCTGGTCCGGCGTGAAGTTGCCCGAGTCGAGACGCATCAGGAGCAGCATGTCGAGATACACCTGCTCGACGCTGATGCCAGGCTTCGAGAATCCGCCCGCGCCGAACACCAGCTGCTCGCGATGCCACGAGCGTGCACGCGCGAGCTCGTAGGTTTCGTGGAAGTCGCGCCACTGCGCCGGGATCCAGTGGCTGTAGCGGAAGAGCCGGAATTTGCCGTCGAGCCCGCGGTAGTGCGTGAGGCGCACGAGCGCCCACGGCAGGATGGCGCGCCAGCGCCGGTTCTCGGCGTGCGCGAAACCGCCCTGCAACACCGCGTTGTAGGCGCCGATGAAGCCCTTGACGAGGTCGAACACCGCGTGCCACAGCCGCGACTCGACCGTCGAGCTCTTCTGGTAGTTTGCCGTGTACTGCCGCGTCAGGTCGAGCATGATCGGCTCGAGCCGGGCGTCGAGCGCGAGCAGCGCCTCGAGCTGCGCCGCCGTGACGTCGCGGCCGCCCGCGGGAAAGTTCGCAAGCAGCTCGAGCGACATCCGCTGCACCTCGAGCACGTCGCGGTCGGGAAGGCGCGCGATGAAGCGCCGCACCTGCGCGGGATTGCGCAGCGGATCCTTCAGGTGGCGCAGCCATTCGACGACGGAATCGATCATCGCGAAATCGGCGCGGGCCGCGAGCGTCACCGGCGCGAAGTCAGCTGCCCGCAATCGTCATTTGCGCGACGAGGACCGAGCCGATGTAGCGCGACCCGCGCCGGTCGATGTCGTTGCCGAGCGCCACGATGTCGCGGAACATCTGCCGCAGGTTGCCCGCGATCGTGATCTCCTCGACCGGATAGGCGATCACGCCGTCCTCGATCCAGAAGCCGGCGGCGCCGCGCGAGAAGTCGCCGGTCACCGGATTCACGCCCTGCCCGAGCTGCTCGGTGACGAAGAGTCCGCGTCCCATTCGGCGCAACAGCGCGTCGAAATCCTCGGTGCCCGGAACGACGAGGTTGTGCGCGCCGCCCGCGTTGCCCGTCGACTGCATGCCGAGCTTGCGCGCCGAGTAGCTGCCGAGGAAGTAGCCGCGCAGCATGCCGTCGACGACGATGTCGCGCGAATACGTGGCGACCCCTTCGGCGTCGAAAGGCGCGCTGCCGCGCGCGCGCGGCAGATGCGGCT